>JBFLYF010000012.1:0-20195 GCA_040756795.1 Pseudomonadota bacterium | reverse complement strand
GAGGAGCGACGAGTGGAACCAGCCGCGGTGCTGGTCCGAGCCCTCGAGATAGAGATCCGCCGGAAACGCGGTCTGCGCCGCGTGCGAGCCTTTCAGCACGGTGAAGTGCGTGGAGCCCGAGTCGAACCAGACATCGAGCGTGTCGCGACTCTTTTCGTAGCTTTTCGCTTCTTCTTTCCCGAGAATTTCCTCAGGCGTGATCGACTGCCACGCCTCGATTCCACCCTGTTCCACGCGCTTCGCCACCTGCTCGAGCAGGTCCTGGGTGCGCGGGTGCAGCGCGCCGGTCTCGCGGTGCAGGAAGAACGGCATCGGCACGCCCCACTGGCGCTGGCGCGAGAGCGTCCAGTCAGGGCGGTTCGCGATCATGCCGTGCAGCCGCGCCTGCCCCCAGGCGGGGAAGAACTGCGTCCGCGCGATGCCGGAGAGCGCCGTCTGGCGCAGCGTCTCGCCGCCCGCCGCCGGCTTATCCATGGCCGCGAACCACTGCGTGGTGGCGCGCAGGATCACCGGCGTCTTGTGGCGCCAGCAGTGCATGTAGCTGTGCGTGAAGTTCCAGTCGGCCGCGAGCAGCGCGCCCTTCTCCTCGAGCGCCTTGACGATCTTCGGGTTGGCATCCCAGATCGTCATGCCGCCGAAGAGCGCGAGCGAAGGCGCGAACCTGCCCTCGCCCGTGACCGGCGTGAGGATCTCGCCGTCCTTCATGCCGTGGCGGCGGCAGGACTCGAAGTCCTCGACGCCGTAGGCGGGAGCGGAGTGCACGATGCCGGTGCCCGTATCGAGCGTCACGTAGTCGCCGAGATACACCGGCGCGACGCGGTCGTAGAGCGGGTGCCGGAAGCGGATGCCGCCGAGCGCCGTGCCCTTCGCGCGGCCGATGATCGTGTGCGACCTGATCCCGAAGCGCGCGAGGCACTTCTCGAGCAGCTCGGCGGCCAGGATCAGCAGCCCGCGCTCCGTCTCGGCGAGCACGTAGTCGATGTCGGGGTGCGCGTTCAGCGCCTGGTTGGCGGGTATCGTCCACGGCGTAGTGGTCCAGATGACCGCATGGATCCTGCCGCTGATGTTTTCCTTCGCCCCCAGGCTCCTCAGGAGCTTCGGGCGATCTTCATCCAGGAGCTCGAAGGCGACGTCGATCGCTGCGTCCTTCCTGTCCTCGTACTCGACCTCGGCCTCGGCGAGCGCCGAGCCGCAGTCGAAGCACCAGTTGACGGGCTTCAGGCCCCGGTAGACGTACCCCTTGGCGAGCAGCATGCCGAGGGCGCGGATCTCGTCGGCCTCGTTGCGGTAGGCCATCGTCAGGTAGGGGTTGTCCCAGTCGCCGAGCACGCCCAGGCGCTGGAAGTCCTGCTTCTGGCGCGCGATCTGCTCCTCGGCGAAGGCGCGGCACAGGCGCAGCGTCTCCGCGACCGGCAGGTTCTTGCCGTGCTTTTTTTCGATCTGCACCTCGATCGGCATGCCGTGGCAGTCCCAGCCCGGCACGTAGGGCGCGTCGAACCCCGCCATCGACTTCGACTTCACCACGATGTCCTTCAGGATCTTGTTGACCGCGGTGCCGATATGGATGTCGCCGTTGGCGTAGGGCGGGCCGTCGTGCAGCACGAAGCGCGGCCGCCGCTGGGCGGCCGCGATCGCGCGCAGCCGCCGGTAGACGCCCTTCTCCTGCCACGCGCGCGCCTGCTGCGGCTCGCGCCGCGCGAGGTCGCCGCGCATCGGAAACGGCGTGTCCGGAAGGTTGAGCGTGCTCCTGTAGTCAGCCATTTTTCCTGAAGTACTCCCTTGCCTGCTCCACGTCGCGCCCGATCGCCGCGCGCAGCGCCTCGAGCCCGTCGAACTTCTTTTCCTCGCGCAGCTTCGCCAGGAAGCGCACGCGCAGGTGCCGCCCGTAGAGCGCCTCGCGCCAGTCGAGCAGGTGCACCTCCAGCAGCGGCGCGCCGTTCTCCTTCACCGTGGGCCTGCGGCCCACGCTCGCCGCGCCCCGCAGCACCTGGCGCGTCTCCTCCAGCTCCGCCTCGACCGCGAAGATTCCGGCGAGCGGCGGCTTGCGGCGCAGCACGATGTTGGCGGTCGGAAAGCCGAGCGCGGCGCCGAGCCCGTCGCCGTGCGCGACGCGCCCGCTCATCACGTACGCGCGCCCGAGCAGCCGCGCCGCGGCCGCGAGATCGCCCGCGGCGAGCGCCGCGCGCACGCGCGAGCTCGAAACGCGCTCGCCCTCGTGCGCGATATCCGGCAGCGCCTCGATCTCGAAGCCGAGGCGCCGCGCGGCCGCCTCCAGCATCGCGTAGTCGCCCGCGCGCTTCGCGCCAAAGCGGAAATCGCGCCCCACCAGCAGCCAGCGTGTTCCGAGGCCCCGCAGCAGCACGTCCTCGATGAAGCGCTCGGCGGAGAGCGCGGCAAGGCGCGCATCGAACCGCAGCACGTGCACGCGCTCCACGCCCGTCTCGGCGATCAGCTCGAGCTTCTCGCGCGCCCGCGTGAGGCGCGTCGGCGCGAGCTCCGGGGAGAAGAACTCGCGCGGGTGCGGCTCGAAGGTCAGCGCGCAGGACACGAGCTTGCGGCTGCGCGCCCCCGCCACCAGGCGCTCGAGCATCGCCCGGTGTCCGAGGTGCACGCCGTCGAAGTTGCCGATGGTGAGCGCAACCGGGCCTGCGGCCCGCCTGAGGGTGCCGTGCGTGACCTGCATCAACGCCTAAAATGCTGAATTATAGCGATAAAAATCTGGGACAGCGCCCGATTTCAACTGGGCCCGGCTTTGCAGCGAGATCCAAACGAAATCGGGCTCCGTCCCCGATTTTCAGTTCAGCCGTGCGCAGCGCAGCGAGAGGTCCATCATCTTGGCGCGCACCTCCTCGACGTCGCTCGCCTCGGGCTCGCGCTCGAGATAGTCGGCGAGGTCCTTCAGCGCCGGGCGCCAGCACTCCAGCCGCTGGTAGACCAGGCCGCGGTCGCGCAGCTCTCCGGCCGCGTCGGGCGCGACGATGATCATGCGGTTGAGCACTTCGAGCAGGCGCTCGGGCTTGTCGGCCTCGCGGTAGACGCCCTTGAGGTTGCGCAGCACGCGCGCCAGGATCTGGCGGTTGGTGGCGGGCTCGAGGAACTGCTCGAGCGGCAGGCTCGAGACCGGGATGCCCTCGGTGGCCCCGGGCGGGATGACGCGCTTCAGGCGCTCGCGCAGCTCGCCTTCCGATTGCGGCGCGCCGCCCGAGAACGGGTCGAGCACCAGCACCCCGCGCCGCAGCCGCAGCCGCACCAGGAAATGCCCCGGGAACGACACCCCCTCGAACGCCAGGCCGACCCTGCGGCCGATCTCCATGTAGAGCACCGAGAGCGTGATCGGGATCCCGGTGCGCCGGTCGAGCACCTCGTTGAGATAGGAGTTGCGCGGATCGTAGTAGTTCTCGGTGTTGCCGCTGAAGCCGAGGTCGTCGAACAGGAACTCGTTCAGCGCCACGACGCGCTCCTCGGGCGAGATGTCGTGCGCCAGGCGCGCGCGCAGGCGCTTGGCGAAGCGCTCGATCTCGCCGACGTAGCCCTCGACGTCCAGGCCCGGGTAGGCGTCCTCGGCGATCTGCAGGCAGGCGCGCGCGAGCTCGATCCTGTCGTCCTCGCGCGACAGGAGCTCGTTGAAGCGATCGAGCGCAGCCACCCGTTGCCTCTATTGCACCCGCTTCGAGAAATCGCTCACGCGAAAGCCGAGCAGGTAGAGACAGCTACCGTACGCCCCGGACCCGAGGAGCACAAGCCCCGCCAGCATCGGCACTTTCCAGCGCCAGCCGGCCTCGAGCCACTGCGCCGCCGGGCCCATCGCGGTCCACAGCGCCGCCGCCATGGCGAGCGTCGCCAGCGCCACCTTGCACGCGAACCGCAGCCAGCCGGGTTGCGGGGTATAGATTTTTCCCTTTTTCAGATACAAATAAAGCAGTAGCGCGTTCAGGCAAGCCCCCAGTCCGATCGCGAGCGCGAGGCCGGCGTGCTTCAGCGGCCCGATGAAGGCGAGGTTCATGGCCTGCGTCGCCACCAGCGTGACCACCCCGATCCGCACCGGCGTGGCGACGTTCTGCGCGGCGTAGAAGCCGGGCGCGAGGATCTTGACGAAAATCAGGCCGAGCAACCCGAGGCTGTAGGCCACCAGCGCCTCGCGCGTCATCCAGGCGTCCTCGGCGCCGAAGCGGCCGTAATGGAACAAGGTTGCAATCAACGGCAGTGCGAGCACGGCGAGCGCCGCGGCCGCGGGCAGCGCGAGCAGCAGCGTCAGGCGCAGGCCCCAGTCGAGCAGGCGGCTGTATTCGTCCGGGGCGCCGCCGGCGTGGGTCCTGGCGAGGCTCGGCAGCAGGATCGTGCCGAGCGCCGCGCCCAGCACCCCGGCGGGAAACTCCATCAGCCGGTCGGCGTAGTAGAGCCACGAGACGCTGCCGCTCGCGAGGAACGAGGCGAAGATGGTGTTGATGAGCAGCGACACCTGGCTCACCGAGACGCCGAACACCGCCGGCGCCATGAGCTTGAGCACGCGCGCCACCCCCGGGTGCCTGAAGTTCGGCCGCCAGCGCGGCAGCATGCCGATGCGGCGGAGGAACGGCAGCTGCAGCGCGAGCTGCGCCAGGCCGCCGGCGAACACGCCCCAGGCGAGCGCCAGCACCGGCGGGTCGAAATGCTCGGCGAACAGCGCCGCGGCGAGGATCAGCGAGACGTTGAGCAGCGCCGGGGTGAACGCGGGCACCGCGAAGCGGCTCCAGGTGTTGAGGATCGCGGCGGCGAGCGCCACCAGCGAGATGAGCACGATGTAGGGGAACGTGATGCGCAGCAGCGCCGCGGTGAGCGCGAACTTTTCCGGCTCGGCGGCGAAGCCCGGCGCCGACAGCCACACCAGCAGCGGCGCGCCCGCCACGCCGAGCGCGGCGGTGAGGACGAGCGCCGCGAACAGCACCGTGGAGACGCAGTCGACCAGGGCGCGCGTCTCCTCGGCCGACTGCCGGCTGCGGTACTCCGAGAGGATCGGCACGAACGCCTGCGAGAACGCCCCCTCGCCGAAGAGGCGCCGCAGCAGGTTCGGGATGCGGAAGGCGACGAAGAAGGCGTCGGTGGCGAGGCCCGCGCCGAAGGCGCGCGCGATGAAGAAGTCGCGCGCGTAGCCCAGGATCCGCGAAAGCAGCGTCAGGCTCGACACCGTGGCGAGGGCACGCAGCAGGTTCATGCTAGAATCTGCCCCCTTTTTCGACTCCGTTCCTCAATGGCCAACATCAAGTCCGCCCGCAAGCGCGCCCGCCAGGCGGTGAAGCGCCGCGACCGCAACTTCAGCCTGCGCACCGCCGCGCGCACCGCGATCAAGGAGGTCAAGAAGGCGATCGCCGCGGGAGACAAGAACGCCGCGGCCGCGACGCTGGCGCGCTCGCAGGCGGTGATCGACCGCGTCGCGGGCAAGGGCGTGCTGCACCCGAACGCCGCCGCCCGCCACAAGAGCCGGCTCGCGCACGCCGTCAAGGCGATGTCCTAACCGGTGTCTCCGGCTCGCTGCAGCTTGGCGAGCTCGGAACGTTCCGCGATCCGCCCGTCGCGCGTCTTGAGCTCGTTGTCCCTGGCGAAGCTGAGCAGGAACCGGTAGGCCATCGGCTCGATCTCCTCGAGCCGCACGTCGACCACCACGCAGCGCACGCCCGCCGCCGTCACCGGATGCACGTAAGGCGAATACTGCATGCGGTGGTCGCCGCCGAAGGCGGCCATGACGCCGCACAGCCGCTCGGCCCAGTCGCTCGGCCGGAAGGGCTTGCCCTCCAGGGTCAGGCCCTGGATGACGAATTCGACGACGCGCTCGCCGGCCGCGGCCTCGGGCATGCGGAATTATACTGAGCCCCCCGCATGCCCAGGCCCCTGAGCCGCATCCTCGTCATCGAAGACGATCCGCTCGCCCTGCGCGAGCTGGTGCGGGGCCTGAACGCCGCGGCGCGCTCGCTCGACAACCCGCTCGGCATCGTCTTCGGCGGCGTCGCCACCGCGCGCGAAGCGCTCGCCGCGATCGAGTCCGACGGCGACATCCAGGCCGTCATCGCGGACGACAAGCTCTATTCGCTGCCCAGCCTGAAGAAAAGCAATGGAAAGAAAAGGCTCCAGATGTCGGCGCTCGAGCTGGTGCAGCGCATCACGCGGCTGCGGCCCGAGCTCGACGTCTACGTGCTGATCGCGCAGGAGCAGGAGGACGACGTGGTCGATGCGCTCTTCACCGAGGCGGTGGACGGCTACTTCTACCGCGAGGAGCGCGACTACCGCGGCATGTACCGCATCCTCAACGCGCAGATCCACGAGAAGGCGCGCACGCCCTTTACCGACCAGCTGAAGAGCTACGTCTGGATGGCGAAGGACCAGTGGCACACCCCGGGCCACTCCTCCGGCGAGTCGCTGCGCGGCAGCCCCTGGGTGAACGACTTCTACGAGTTCATGGGCGAGCACGTGTTCGACGCCGACCTGTCGGTGTCGGTGCCGATGCTCGATTCGCTCATGGACCCGAAGGGCGTGATCGCCGAGGCGCAGGCGATGGCGGCGAAGGCGTTCGGCGCGCGCCGCACCTTCTTCGCCACCAACGGCACCTCCACCGCGAACAAGGTGATCTTCCAGACGCTGCTCGCCCCGGGCGAGAAGCTGCTGCTCGACCGCAACTGCCACAAGAGCGTGCACCACGCCGTGGTGCTCTCCGGCGCGCACCCGGTCTACCTGGACTCGGCCCTGAACCGGAAGTACGGGCTTTACGGTCCGGTGCCCAAGAAAAGCCTGCTGAAGGCGATTCGAAGTCACCCCGATGCGCAGGCGCTCATCGTCACCTCCTGCACCTACGACGGCCTGCGCTACGACCTCGCGCCGATCGTCGAGGCGGCGCACAAGCGCGGCATCAAGGTGATCGTCGACGAGGCCTGGTACGGCTTCGCGCGCTTTCACCCCGAGTTCCGCCCCACCGCGCTCGAAGCGGGCGCCGATTACGCGACGCAATCGACGCACAAGGTGCTCTCGGCCTTCTCGCAGGCCGCGATGATCCATGTCAACGATCCCTCGTTCAACGAGCACCTGTTCCGCGAGAACTTCAACATGCACACCTCGACCTCGCCGCAATACGGCCTCATCGCGAGCCTGGACGTGGCGCGCAAGCAGGCGGTGATGGAGGGCTACAAGCTCCTCGGGCGCACGCTGGAGCTGGCTTTCGAGATCCGCAAGCTCATCAACTCGACGCGCGCCTTCCGCGTGCTCGAGCTCGAGGACCTGCTGCCCGAGGAGGTGAAGCACGACGGCATCCGCCTGGATCCCACCAAGGTGACGGTCGACATCACGGGCTGCGGCCATACCGTGGAGGAGCTGCAGCGCGAGCTCTTCGACCGCTTCAACATCCAGGTCGAGAAGAGCACCTTCAACACCCTCACCCTGCTCCTCACCATCGGCACCACGCGCTCCAAGGTGAGCCGCCTCTACGACGCGCTGATGCGCCTGGCGCGCGAGGGCCGTCCGGCGCGGCGCCTGGTGCGCGCCCCCGAGATCCCGGCGCTCACGCGCCTGCGCTACCTGCCGCGCGACGCCTACTACTGCGGCGGGGAGCTGGTGCCGGTGCTCGACGACAAGGAGCGCGTCCACCGCGGCCTCGCGCACCGCGTCTGCGCCGACGGCATCGTGCCCTACCCGCCCGGCATCCCGGTGCTGGTGCCCGGGCAGGTGATCACGCCGCGCATCGCCGAGTACCTCGCCGCGCTGCTGCGCTCGCAGAAGCGCACCGAGCTGCACGGCATCGTCTTCGAGGGCTACCAGCCCTGCGTGCGGGTGCTGAAGCCCGCGGAGGAGCGCTCGCTCCGGCGCATCGGCTGAGCGGCGCTGCGCCGCCCTTCAGCCGATTTCCCGGACGATCGAGCGCCAGCTCACCGCGCGCACGCGCGGCGCGAGAGGGAACGACTCCCCGCCCGCGTGGACCACGGCGAGCGCGTCCAGCTTCAGGTCGGCGAGCGCCGAGCGCATGGAGGGCGTCACGCCGGGCGCCGTGGTGCGCTTGATCTCGAAGCCGAGCCTCCGGCCGCCCCGCACGACGAGAAGGTCGAGCTCCGCGCCGGTGTGGGTGCGCCAGAAGTAGCACGACTCGGGCGTCGCGCCGAGCTGCTGGATGAGCTGCTCGAGGATGAAGCCCTCCCACGAGGCGCCGACCTTCGGATGGACTTCAAGGTTGGCGGGCGTGCGGATGTCGAGCAGCGCATGCAGCAGGCCCGAATCCCTCACATAGACCTTGGGCGCGCGCACCTGGCGCTTGCCGATGTTCTCGTGCCACGGCTGCAGCTGGCGCACCACGAAAGCGTCGCTCAGGCGGTCGAGGTAGCCGCGCACCGTCGTGTCGGCGACGCCGAACGAGCGGCCGAACTCCGAAGCGTTCCACAGCTGGCCGTGATGATGCGCGAGCATGGTCCAGAAGCGCCGCATCGTCGCCGCCGCAACGTTCACGCCCAGCCCCGGCAGGTCGCGCTCGAGGAACGTCGCGAGGAACGCGCGGCGCCACTCCAGGCTCGCCGCGTCGCTCCCCGCGAGAAACGCGCGCGGGAATCCGCCGCGCAGCCACAGGCGCTCGGCCCGCCGCGGCCCCGCTTCGGCGAGCGAAAGACCCGGCAGCTCGTAGTAGGCGATGCGGCCGGCGAGCGACTCCGATCCCTGCCGCAGCAGCGCGGGCGAGGCGCTGCCCAGGGCGAGGAAGCGGGCGCGGAGCGGGCGCCGGTCGGCGAGCACGCGCAGCACCGGGAAGAGCTCCGGGCGCCGCTGGATCTCGTCCAGCACGACGATGCCGCGCGCCGGCCCGAGCGCAAGCACCGGGTCCGCAAGGCGGGCGAGATCGTCCGGGTTCTCCAGGTCGAAGCGCACGCCGGGTTGCGCCCGGGCGCCCAGCCAGGCGCGGGCGAGCGTGGTCTTGCCGACCTGGCGTGCGCCGAGCAGCCCGACGACGGCAAAGCGGCGCAGCAGGCGGCCGAGCGCGTTCCGATGACGGCGGCGGTCGATCACCGGGCCGGACCTTACCATGAAATCTCGGTCCAGGAAACCGAATTTTCATGGTTATCCGCCATGAACTCGTCGCGGCCGGGGAGGAGCGCCCTGTGCCGGCGCGCGCCCTGGCCGCGAGGGTCGCCCGAGCGGCATCGGCCGGGTGCGGTCGTTTTGACTTGAGTCAAGGGATGCCGGCTGCTAGGGTAGCCGGGACCTTCCATTCCCTCCCCGGGGGAGGCGCCGCACCGTGCTCCGCCGCTACTCGATCCGCACGCAGCTCCTCGCGCTCGCCGTCGCGCTGCCGCTCGCCGCCCTCGCCGCGCGGCCGGCGCTGCGCGTGGAGCCGCCCGCGACATGCGATCCGGCGATTGCCCAGGCGCGGGAATTGAACCCGTACCGCGCCAACGTCACCTGTGAGCGGGTGCCGGTCTTCATCGAGGAGCGCTACGCGCCCTGGGACCGCTGGTTCGAGAACCGCATCCATCCCGCGGCCGACGGCATTTCGATCTTTTTCCACGAGATCACCGGGCGCAAGCGCGCCGAGGCCGAGCGCAGGGGCGCCGAGCAGCGCGTGCAGATCGCGCTCGAGGCGGCGAACGCCTCGACCTGGGAAACCGACCTCCCGACCCGGCGCGTGCGCCTGAGCGACGGCTGGGCCCGAACCCTGGGCGAGGAGCCCGTGGAGACGCAAACCACGCTCGCCGCGCTGATGGCGATCGCGCATCCGGACGACGTCGCGCGCATCGCCTCCGCTTCCCTGCGGGTGGTGAAAGGCGAGTCCGAGCTGTACCACGAGGATCATCGCGTGCGCGCACGCAATGGTGCATGGCTCTGGATCCGCAGCAGCGGGCGCGTCATCGAGCGTGACGCCGCCGGCCGCGCGCTGCGCATGGCGGGCACCAACGTCGACGTCACGCGCGAGAAGCGCGAGGAAAGCCTGCTCGCGCTCGAGCACGCCGTGACGCGGGTGCTCGCGGACGCCGACACCGCCACCGCGGGACTGCGGGCGGCCATCCACGCCATCTGCCAGGCCGAGGGCTGGGAGGCCGGGCGCTTCTTCCGCGCCGACGAGCCGGACGGCCTGCTGCGCTTCTGGGCCTCCTGGAGCAAGCCCGGCGAGGGCTACGACGCCTTCGAGGCCAGCTCGCGTCGCCTCACGTTCGCGCACGGGACCGGGATCGCGGGGCGGGTGTGGAAGTCCGGCGAGCCAATCTGGGTATCCGACATCGGTAAGGACGCGCGCATCGTCAACACCGCGCTCGCATCCGAGTCCAAGATCCGCAGCGCGTTCGTCTTCCCGGTGACCTCCGAGGGCAGGACGGTGGGCGTGCTCGCCACCTTCAGCCGCGAGGTGCGCGAGCCCGATGCGCGCCTGCTCGCCGCGATCCACGTCATCGGCAGCCAGCTCGGCCAGTTCCTGCGCCGCAAGGAGGCCGAGAAGCATCTCGCGCGGCATGCGCGCCGCCAGGCCGCGGTGGCGCGCTTCAGCCAGGCGGCGCTCGCGGCGAGCGATCCCGAGGCGCTGATCGGCGAGGCGGTACGCGCCGCGCACGACGCCGGGGACGGCACCACGACGCTGCTCGAGCTGCGCCCGAGCGGCGAGTTCACGGTGCGCGCCGCCTGTGGCGAATTCGCGCAGGAAATCGAGGGCAAATCGCACCCAGTGTCGCCCGACTCGATATGGCCGCTGCTCGTCGAGTCGAACACTCCCGTGGTGGTCGGGCGCGAGTACCTCGGCTCGCGCCCGGTGGACCAGTCGTGGCGCGCCTGGATCCAGGCCATGGCGAGCGCGATCTACGCTCCGGTGCGCGGCGAGGAGAAGTCGTGGATGCTCGCCAGCTACTCGCCGCGCGAGCAGGCGTTCGGCGAAGACGACGCGCGCCACCTCATGGCGATCGGCGCGACGCTCTCCACCGCGCTCAGGCGCCTCGCGGCGGAGCAGCGGCTGGCGTACCTCGCGCAGTTCGACGGCATGACGGGGCTGCCGAATCGCGCCCTGTTCCGCGACCGGCTCGAGCAGGCGATCGCGCAGGCGCGCCGCAACCAGTGGCTGATCGGCGTGCTGTTCGTGGACCTCGACCAGTTCAAGTGGGTGAACGACACGCTCGGCCACGCCGCCGGGGACGAGCTGCTGCGCCAGGCGGGCGGCCGCCTGCAGGCCTGCCTGAGAAGCGGCGATACCGTCGCGCGCCTCGGCGGCGACGAGTACGCCGTGGTGCTCCCCGACCTGCCCGCGCCCGAGGCCGCCGGCGTGGTGGCGCAGAAGATGCTCGACGCGTTCAAGGCGCCGTTCGTGCTCAACGACCACGAGGTGTTCGCGGGCGCGAGCATCGGCATCACGGTCTATCCGGCCGACGCCGCCGAAGCCGACGTGCTGACCAGCAACGCTGACATCGCCATGTACCGCGCCAAGGACGCAGGGCGCAACTGCTACCAGTTCTTCACCCCGCAGATGAACGCGGAGGCGGCGCGCAAGCTCGCGCTGGAGAAGGACCTGCGGCGGGCGCTGGAGCGCGGCGAGTTCGAATTGCACTACCAGCCCAAGGCGCAGGCCAGCGGCGAACACGTGACCGGCGTCGAGGCGCTGCTGCGCTGGCGGCGCGCCGACGGCGTGCTCGTTTCCCCGGTCGAGTTCATCCCGGTGCTGGAGGAGACCGGGCTGATCGCGGAAGTCGGCGACTGGGTGGTGCGACAGGCCTGCCGCCAGCTCGTCGCCTGGAACGGGCATCTGCCTGGAAAGCTGAGCGTTGCCGTGAACGTCTCGGCACGCCAGTTCCGCGGCGGCAGGCTGCTGGAGTCGGTGCAGCGCGCGCTCGCCGAGACCGGCTGCGCGCCGGGGCGGCTGCAGATCGAGATCACCGAGAGCACGGTGATGCACGACGTCGCGCTGACGGTCGAGACGCTGCAGGCGCTGCGCGCGCTCGGCGTGGGCGTCGCGGTGGACGACTTCGGCACCGGCTACTCCTCGCTCGCCTACCTGAAGCGCTTGCCGGTGGACATCGTGAAGATCGACCGCTCGTTTGTGCGCGACATCAACGAGGACCCGAACGATGCGGCGATCGCCAGCGCGGTGGTCGCGATGGGCCACGCGCTCGGCTATCGCATCATCGCCGAGGGGGTGGAGACCGAGGCGCAGCGCCGCTTCCTCGCCGGCATCGGCTGCGACGAGATCCAGGGCTACCTCCTCAGCCGGCCGCTGCCGCCCGAGGAGCTGCTGCGCTGGCTCGGGAGCCGCGCGTGACGCGCGACGGCGGGCGCGCGCTGCCGCTGCGCCTGCTCCTTGCCGACGACAGCGCCGGCTTTCTCGCCGCGCTTTGCGCCTATCTCCTCGACTACCCGCAGGTCGCGGTCGTCGGAACCGCGGCGAGCGGCGAGCAGGCGATCGCGCTCAGCGAGCGCCTGGCGCCCGATGTCGTGGTGATGGACCTCGCCATGCCCGGAATCGGCGGCATCGAGGCGACGCGCGACCTGAAGACGCGCGCGCGCGCGCCGACGGTGCTCGTCCTCACGCTCGATGCCCGGGAGAGCATGCGCCGCGCCGCGCTCGAGGCGGGCGCCGACTTCTTCGTCGCCAAGGACCGGCTGCACGAGGACTTCCCCGCCGTGCTCGCCCAGCTCGAAAACGGCAAAAACGGGGTCAGGTCTTGAATTGACGCATTTGCGCCATTTCAAGACCCTGACCTCGTTTTCCCCAAATGCGTCAATTCAAGACCTGACCCCGCCGTGACCCCGCCGTGGCGGTCATCCTTGCGGCCCGGGCTGCGTTGTAGGTCGCATGGCCCGGCCACTGCGCATCGAGTACCCCGGCGCTGTCTATCACATCACCTCGCGCGGCAACGCGCGCGGCGATATCTTCCGCGACGACGCGGATCGGGAGATCTTCCAGCGCGTGCTCGCCTCGGTGGTCGAGCGCCACGGCTGGCGCGTGTACGCGTATTGCCTGATGGGCAATCACTACCACCTGCTCGCCGAGACTCCGGAGCCCAATCTGTCGCACGGCATGCGGCGGCTGAACGGGGTGTACACGCAGCGCTTCAACCGCCGCCATGCGCGCGTCGGACACCTGTTGCAGGGCCGCTATCACGCGATCGTCGTGGAGCGCGAGCGCTACCTGCTCGAGCTGGCGCGCTATATCTGCCTGAATCCGGTGCGGGCCGGCTTCGCCCGGACGCCGGGCGAATGGCGCTGGTCCTCGTACGGCGCGACGGCGGGAGCGCGGCAGGCGCCGCCGTGGCTGAGCGTGACGCCGATCCTCGAGCGCTTCGCAACCGAGATGCAGCCGGCGCGGCGCGCCTTCAGGGATTTCGTGGCCCGCGACCTGCCTTCGCCCTGGAGCGGGCTGCGCGGCCAGGTGCTGCTCGGCACCGACTCCTTCGTCCGCGCGCTCGCGCCCCGGCTCGAGGGTTCGCCGGAGACGCCGCGCACCCAGCGTCTTGCCGCCCGGCCCGCGCTCGCGCGCCTGCTCGGCGCCGCGCGCGCCGAAGACCGGTCGCGGCGCGATGCGGCGATCCTGGAAGCGCACACGCGGCACGGCTACACCCTCGGCGAAATCGCGCGCTACCTGGGCCTGCACTACTCGACCGTGTCTCGCATCACCAGTCCGGCGATGCGTCAATTCAAGACCTGACCCCGTCTTAGCTCAGCCGAGACCCTCGAGCACCTCGCGCGCGCTCTTGAGGTCGGCGGTGTCGAAGCCCTCGGTGAACCAGCCGTAGACCGGCTCGAGCGCCGCGCGCGCCTCGGCGCGCCGGCCCTGCGAGGCGAGCAGACGCGCCAGGCTGGTCGCGGCTCTCAGTTCGAAGGACTTCTCGCCCCGGGTTCGCGCCAGCTCGACCGCGTCGCCGAAACGGCGCTCGGCTGCGGCCTGCTCGGGGCCGGGCTTGCTCAGCAGGAGCTCCGCCTCGATGCGCAGGAACTCCGGCGCGCAGAACGTGCCGCGATTGCTCTCCGGGATGGACAGCAGGATCCTGGCTCCCTCCGCGGCGAAACCCTGCCGCGCGCACATCTCGGCGATCGAGAAGCGGCAGAAGACCTGCCGCCACGTCGCCGACTGGAGCGTTGCCAGCCTCTGCTCGCATTGCGCGAGCACCTGCGCGTCGAGACGCGGCATGCGCGCAACGCGGCTCACGGTGTCGACATCGTCCATCCACCGCGCGAAGCCGCGCGGCTTGGCGATCTCGATGAGCTGGTCGCAGTGGGCGAAAGCGAGTTCGTGCTCGCCCCGTTGATAGCGGACCCACGCAGCGAACCAAAGCGTGACCACGCTGCTGAGCGGGTGCTTCAGCGACTCGGCGAGACGAAAGGCGTCCTGCAGGTCGCGCAGCGCGCGATCCGGGTAGCCGGTGACCCAGTGCAGCATGGCGAGGTGGTAGCGGCAGCAGACTCCCGGGTCGTGACCGGCGTAAAGGTGCGTGTAGGCCGCGTGCCGCTCGCGCTCGTAGATCGCCACGCCCTGCTCGGCGTGCAGGATCGCCTGCAGCGGGCGGCCCATGCTGGTCAGCGTCGGCCACAGGGCGTGGTGCGCCTCGAGCAGCGATCCCGAGTCTTCGCCCTTGCGGGCGATCTCGAGCAGCTGCTCGCCCGCCTCGAGCGCGACCGCATGGTGGCCCCGGTTGTAGTTCATGTACCAGAGCCCCCACAGCGCAGTGAACCGCCGCGACTCGACGCCAAGGCGATCGACCAGCTCGAGCGCGCGGCGGTACAGGGTTTCGACCTCCGGCGCAGCCGGGCTTTTCAGCTCCATCAGCGCGGGCCCGTACGCGACCAGCGTCTCCAGCTCCTCGTGCAGCGCTTCCGGCGCGGCCGGCATCTCGCGCAGCAGGGCGAGCGCCTGCTCGAAGTACCCCCTCGCGTCCCGGCTCGCCGAGCGGCCGACCGCCTTCGCGCCCGCTTCCCGCAGGTAGCGCGCCGCCTTCGGCAGGCGGCCATTGACCGCGTGGTGGGCGAGGCGCTCCACCTGCTCGGCGAGGCGGTCGGCGTAGATCCGCTCGATCGCCTCGAGCGCGGCGCGGTGCAGCTCGCAGCGCCGCTCCTGCAGCACGCTGCCGTAGGCGACCTCGTGCGTGAGCGCGTGCTTGAACGCGTACTCGAGCTCGGGGAAGAGCCGCGCCTCGTACATGAACTCCGCGGTCTGCAGGCGCGCGAGGCTCGTGCGCAGCTCGTCTTCGCCCGCCTCCACGATCGCCTGCAGCACGGCGAAAGGCACGTGGGTGCCGATCACCGCCGCGGCCTGCAGCAGGCGCTTGTCCTCCGGGTCGAGCCGGTCGATGCGCGAGGCGAGGATCGCCTGCACCGTCGCCGGCACCTGCAGCGCCTCGGGCGCGCGCACCAGGCGGTAGGCGCCGCGCTCGCCCGCGAGCGCGCCGGTTTCCGCCAGCATGCGCACGCTCTCTTCGAGGAACAGGGGCCGGCCCTCGGTGCGCGCGATCAGCAGCGGCTTCAGGGCGGCCACGCTCGGGTCGGCGCCGAGCAGCCCGGCGAGCAGGTCATCGGCGCTCTCGGGCGGCAGGGGGTCCACCCGCAGCTGGTGGTAGTAGGTCCTGCTCGCCCAGCCGTGGCGATATTCCGGACGGTAGTTGACCGCGAGCAGCACGCGCGCCGCCGGAACGCTCTCGATCATCCCGTCGAGGAACGCCTGCGTCTCGCCGTCGATCCAGTGCAGGTCCTCGAACACGAGGGCGAGCGGCCGCGCCTCGTTCTCGCGCAGCAGGATGCGCTTGAGCGCCGCGAAGGTCTGGCGGCGCCGCTCGGCGGGCTCGAGCGCGAGGAACGGGCTGTCCTCGGGCAGCGCATCCAGCAGCCACAGCGCCACCGGCACCGCGTCCTTGAGCGCCTCGTCGAGCGTCAGCAGCCCGCCGGTCACCTTGACGCGGATGCCGCGCACGTCGTCGTGCGCATCGATCCTGAAATAACCGCGCAGGAGGTCGGCGAGCGGCAGGAACGGCGTCGCCTTGCCGTAGGAGACCGAGCCGGACTCGAGCACCAGGAAATCGCGCACGTGATGCGATTGCAGGAACTCGTAGTAGAGGCGCGACTTGCCTACGCCCGGCTCCCCCACCACGGCGATGACCTGGCCGCGCCCGGTGCGCGCGTTCTCCGTGGCGCGGCGCAGCTGCTCCATCTCCATGTCGCGGCCCACGAAGCGCGTCAGCCCGCGCGCCCGCGCCACCTGCAGGCGCGTGCGGGCCGTGCCCGCGCCGGTCAGCTCGAACACCTCGACCGGCTGCGCGAGGCCCTTCACGGGCACCGGGCCGATCGGCTTCACCGCGACGTAGCCCTCGGCGAGCGCGAGCGCGCCGGCGGTGAGGCGGATGGTCCCGGGCGTGGCGAGCTGCTCCATGCGCGCGGCGAGGTGCGTGGTCTGGCCGACCGCGGTGTAGTCCATGCGCAGATCGCTGCCGATCGAGCGCACCACCACTTCGCCGGAGTTGAGCCCGACGCGGATCTGGATCTCGATGCCGTGCTTCGCGCGCACGTCCTCGGTGTAGCGCCGCACCGACTCCTGCATGCGCAGCGCCGCGTAGCAGGCGCGCACCGCGTGGTCCTCGTGCGCGAGCGGCGCGCCGAAGAGCGCCATGATGCCGTCGCCCATCACCTGGTTCACCGTGCCCTCGTAGTGGTGCACGGCCTGCATCATGCGCTCGAGCACGGGGTCGAGGAGCTTGCGCGCCTCCTCGGGGTCGCGGTCGGCGAGCAGCTCCATCGACCCCTTCATGTCGGCAAAGAGCACCGTCACCTGCTTGCGCTCGCCTTCCAGCGCGTGGCGCGACTGCAGGATGCGCTCGGCGAGGTGCCTCGGGGGGAGCGGACTTGGCGCTTCGCGCGGGGGCCCCGGCGCGCCGAGCGGCGCGCCGCAGGCGCCGCAGAACCGGTTGCCGGGAGGGTTGCCCGCGCCGCAGGCCGCGCAAGCGGCAACCAGCCGCGCCCCGCACTGCCCGCAGAACTTCGCGTCGGCCGGATTGCCGTGACCGCACTTCGCGCAGTTCAACGCCTCGCCCCTCCGTTCCGCGATTCAGCCCGCAACTCTACACAAGAGGGCAAAGCCCTGATAGGATTCCTCAAACGGCGGTTCGGCGACCGCCGTTTTGCATTTGGGGGTGTGCGCATGAGCCACGTGATGAACACCTACGCCCGGCAGCCGGTCGCGTTCGTGCGCGGCCAGGGAGTGTGGCTGTGGGACGAAGCCGGGAAAAAGTACCTCGATGCGCTCGCGGGCATCGCGGTGAACACGCTCGGCCACAACCACCCGCGCCTGGTGCGCGCGCTCTCGGAGCAGATCGGCCGCATCATCCACACCTCCAACCTCTTCCAGGTGCCGCAGCAGGAGGCGGCCGCCGACCGCATCGCCGGGATCACGGGGCTGGAGGAGGTGTTCTTCTGCAACTCGGGCCTGGAGGCGAACGAGTGCGCGATCAAGGTGGCGCGCAAGTACGGCCACGACCGCGGCATCGCCGAGCCGGCGATCGTGGTCATGGAGAAGGCCTTCCACGGCCGCTCGCTCGCCACGCTCTCCGCGGGCGGCAGCCGCAAGGTGCAGGCGGGCTTCGAGCCGCTGGTGCAGGGGTTCGTGCGCGTGCCGCTCAACGACCTCGACGCGGTGCGCCAGATCGCCGCGCACAACAGGAACGTGGTGGCCGTGTTCATCGAGCCGATCCAGGGCGAAGGCGGCATCAACGTCTCGCGCCTGGAATACCTGCGGGGCCTGAAGGAGATCTGCGACGCGAACGAGTGGCTCTTCATGTCCGACGAGGTGCAGTGCGGGCTGGGGCGCACCGGCAAGTGGTTCGTCTACCAGCACGCCGGGTTCCTGCCCGACGTGGTGCCGCTCGCCAAGGGCCTCGCCGGCGGGGTGCCGGTGGGCGCCTGCGTGGTCGGCGGGCGCGCGAAGGGCGTCTTCAAGCCCGGCAACCACGGCTCGACCTTCGGCGGCAACCCGCTCGCCATGACGGGCGTCGTGACCACCATCGATACGGTGGCGGAAGAGGGCCTGCTCGAAAACGCCGGCCGCGTCGGTCAAGCGATGCTGGAGAATCTGAAAAATTCCCTGGGACATGTCGCGGGCGTGCGCGAGGTTCGCGGCATGGGCCTGATGATCGGCGTGGAGCTCGAGCGGCCCTGCGGGGAGCTCGTGCGCGCCGCGCTCGAGGCGGGCCTGGTGGTCAACGTCACGGCGGAGAACGTGATCCGCATCCTCCCGGCGCTCGTCATGAGCGAGGCCGAGGGCCGCGAGGTGCTCGAGCGCCTGGTGCCGCTGGTGAAGGCGTTCCTCTCCCGGGAAGCCGCGCAACCCAAGGCCGCCGCCGCGGCGCGCTGAAAGAAGGCGTCATGGCCACCGCCAGGCCGCGGCTGCGGCACTATTTGCGGTTCAGCGACTTCTCGCGCGCCGAGTACGAGCACCTGTTCGCGCGCACGCGCTGGATCAAGGACCGCTTCAAGCGCTACCGGCGCTACTGGCCGCTGGAAGACCGCACGCTCGCCATGATCTTCGAGAAGCCCTCGACGCGCACGCGCCTCTCCTTCGAGGCCGGCATGCACCAGCTGGGCGGCGCCGCGATCTACCTCTTCACGCGCGACTCGCAGCTCGGCCGCGGCGAGCCGGTGGAGGATGCCGCGCAGGTGATCTCGCGCATGTGCGACCTGGTCATGATCCGCACCTTCGAGCAGGACATCCTCGACCGGTTCGCGCGCAACTCGCGCGTGCCGGTGATCAACGGCCTCACCAACGAGTACCACCCCTGCCAGATCCTCGCCGACCTCTACACCTTCATCGAGCGGCGCGGCGCGATCAAGGGCAGGACGGTGGCCTGGATCGGCGACTCGAACAACGTCTGCAACACCTGGCTGCAGGCGGCGGAGATCTTCGATTTCAGGATCAATGTCTCGACCCCTCCGGGCTACGAGATCGAGCCGGAAAGAAAAAGCAGGAACTGCGAAGCCTTCGCCGACCCGATGCAGGCGGTGAAGGGAGCCCACCTCGTGACCACCGACGTGTGGACCTCGATGGGGTTCGAGGCCGAGAACGAGACGCGCAAGAGGGACTTCGAGGACTGGCAGGTGGACGCCGAGATGATGAAAGCGGCGCGCAAGGACGCGCTCTTCATGCACTGCCTGCCCGCGCACCGCGGCGAGGAGGTCTCGGCCGACGTGATCGACGGCGCCCAGAGCGTGGTCTGGGACGAGGCCGAGAATCGCCTCCACACCCAGAAGGCGCTGATGGAGTTCCTGCTGCTGGGGAAGGTTACGGCAAGGAAGTAAGGCTTTACTCGAGCGTCCGCGCGAGGCGAAAGCCGGTGAGGTTGTCGCGGTGGTCGGCGGCGTTCTTGTGGCGCGCGGCCGACCGCGCGAAGCGCGGCACCGTGCTCCAGGAGCCGCCGCGGCTGACGCGCTGCGCGCAGTCGCCGGCGAGCCACGCGGCGCCGTCGGCGGGCGCGCCCGCGTAGCTCGCGCTCCAGCAGTCCTCGGTCCACTCCCAGACGTTGCCCAGCATGTCGTACAGGCCGAAGCGGTTCGGCGCGTAGCCGCCCGCGGGCGCGGTGAAGTAGTGGCCGTCGGTGCACTCGTGCTTCTGGCCGAAGCCCCAGGTCTGGTGGCGGCTCTGGTCGGCCACGTTGGCGAAGCGGCAGGCCTGGCCGGGGTCGTCGCCCCAGTGGCGCGAGGCGAGGCTGCCGGCGCGCGCCGCGTACTCCCATTCCGCCTCGGTCGGCAGCCGGTAGCGCTTCCCGGTCTTCTTCGAAAGCCATTGCGCGTAGGCGCGCGCGTCGTTCCAGCTCACGCACAGCACCGGGTGCGAATCGGCCTGCGCCACGCCCGGGCTGCGCCAGTGCGTGGTCTGCGGCTGGGGGCTGCCCGCGGCGGCATCGGCGTAGATGAACCCGGAGCAGCCCTGCGCGCGCGGATCGCGCTCGGCCTCGGTCCGGTAGCCCGATTCCTCGACGAAGCGCCTGAACTCCGCGACCGTCACCTCGCCGCGTCCGAGCGCGAACGGCTGCGCGATCGCCACCTGCCGCTGCGGGCCCTCGTCCAGGCCGCGGCCGGGCTCCGCGGCGGGCGAGCCCATCGTGAACTCGCCCGCGGGGACGACCACCATGCGCGGGCAGTCGGCGCAGTCCTGGAACACGGTGCCGGGCCGCGGCAGCGCGCGCGGCGCCTCCTTCACGCTCTTCGCCGCGAGCGCCTTCGCCCGCTCCTCGGCCCGCGCCATCGCCTGC
>JBFLYF010000119.1:0-9135 GCA_040756795.1 Pseudomonadota bacterium | reverse complement strand
GTTTCTCGCGCTGCAGGCGAAATGGAACCGGACTCATAACCTGACAGCGATCCGCGATCCGCTGCAGGCGGTCAGCCGCCACCTGCTCGATTCGCTTGCGGCGCTGCGCGCGCTGGCGGGCTTCAGCGGAGCGCTCGCGGACATCGGCTCGGGCGGCGGGCTGCCCGGCGTGCCGATGGCGATCGCCGAGCCCGGCAGGCGCGTGACGCTGAACGACGCGAGCCAGAAGAAGGGCGCGTTCCTGCGCCAGGCGGTGATCGAGTTGCGCCTCGCCAACGCGACGGTGCATGTCGGGCGCGCGCAGGACTGGCGCCCGGCCGAGCGCTTCGCGGTGGTGATTACGCGCGGCTTCGCGGGGCTCGCGCAATTCCTCTCGGCGTGCCGTCACCTCGCTTCGCCGGGCGGCGTGCTCGCGGCGATGAAGGGCGCCTATCCCGCGAAAGAGCTCGAGCAGGTGCCGCCGGACTGCGATTGCCGCGACGTGCGCCGCCTGGAGGTGCCGATGCTCGGCGCCGAGCGCCATCTCGTGCTTTGCCGGGTGCCGGCCTGAGCATGGCGCGCGTTCTCGCGGTTGCCAATCAGAAGGGCGGCGTGGGCAAGACCACGACCAGCGTCAATCTCGCCGCGGGCCTGGCGCAGGCGGGAAGACGCGTGCTGCTGGTCGACCTCGATCCGCAGGGCAACGCAACCATGGGCAGCGGCGTGGACAAGCGGAAACTCGCGCGCACCGTCTACCACGTGCTGCTCGGCCTGGGCGAAGCAGCGCAGATCCGCGTGCGCGCCGAGAGCGGCTACGACCTGCTGCCCGCCAACCGCGAGCTCGCCGGTGCCGAAGTCGAGCTGGTGGAGCTGCCCAACCGCGAGCAGCGGCTGCGCGCGGCGCTCGAGCGGCTGGCGGGCGAGTACGACTACGTGCTGATCGACTGTCCGCCATCGCTCAGCCTGCTTACGGTCAACGCATTTGCCGCGGCCGAGCAGGTGCTGATCCCGATGCAGTGCGAGTACTACGCGCTCGAGGGGCTGTCCGACCTCGTCGATACGATCCGGCGGGTGCGCGCCAAGCTCAACCCGCGGCTCGAGATCGCGGGGCTGCTGCGCACCATGTTCGATCCGCGCAACACGCTCGCGCACCAGGTCTCGCAGCAGCTGGAGGAGCATTTCGGCAGCAAGGTCTATCGCACGCTCGTGCCGCGCAATGTGCGGCTCGCGGAGGCGCCGAGCTACGGCGTGCCCGCGGTGCTCTGGGACAGGGCTTCGAAAGGCGCGCAGGCCTATGTGGCGCTCACCGAGGAAATCCTGAAGGGGGCATCATGAACAAGCCCAGGGGGCTGGGACGCGGCTTGGATGCGCTTCTCGGCGGCAACGAGAACGCGCGCAAGGACACGACGGCAGCGCTACCGGTCGAGGCGATCCGGCCGGGCCGCTATCAGCCGCGCACGCGCATGGACCAGCAGGCGCTCGCCGAGCTCGCGGCGTCGATCCGCGCGCAAGGCCTGATGCAGCCGGTGCTGGTGCGGCCGCTCGCGGATGCCGATGGCCGCGAGCGCTACGAGCTGATCGCCGGCGAGCGGCGCTGGCGCGCGGCGCAGCTCGCGGGCCTCACCGAGGTTGCCGCGCTGGTGCGCGAAGTTCCGGACAACGCGGCGCTCGCGATGTCGCTGATCGAGAACATCCAGCGCGAGGACTTGAACCCGATCGAGGAGGCGGCGGGCGTGCAGCGGCTGGTGGACGAGTTCCATCTCACCCACGAGCAGGCGGCCGACGCCATCGGCCGCTCGAGGAGCGCCACCACCAACCTGCTGCGGCTGCTCAAGCTCGCGAAGCCCGTGCAGGCGATGCTGCTCGAGGGCGCGCTCGAGATGGGGCATGCGCGCGCGCTGCTCGCGCTCGAGGGCGCGCGCCAGGTCGAGGCGGCGAACCGGATCGCGGCGCGCGGCCTGTCGGTGCGCGAAGCCGAGGCGCTCGCCGCGCGGCTGCTGCGCGGCCCCGCGGTGCGCCGCAAACGGCGCATGGACCGGGATCTGGAGCGCCTGCAGGAGGAAGTCTCCGAGCGCCTCGGCACCTCGGTGCAGATTCGCCCGGGGCGCAAGGGCAGCGGCACGATTCTCGTGCGCTACTCCGGGCTCGACCATCTCGAGCAGTTGCTGAAGAAGCTGCGCTGACCGAAATTCACTCGATTGCGCGGTGCAGCACGTTGACCCGTAATGCGTGATCCGAATATACTTCGCGCGCTCTGCCGGGAGCGGGAGCGATGAACGCCAAGTCCCGCATTCTGAGCAGGCCGATCCGCACCGTGCTCGCGTGGCAGCTGATCGCCACCGCCGCGGCCGCGCTCGCAGGGGCGCTGCTCGCCGGCGCGCACGGCGCAGCCTCCGGCGCGCTGGGAGGCGCGGTCAGCATGGCTGCCGGCGCGGTCGCCGCAGTCGTGGCAGCGAAGGGCAGGGCGCAGTCCGCAGGGGGGGTGCTCATCAACGCGCTGACGGCGGAGGGTGTGAGAATCGGCCTCATCGTGCTCCTGCTGGGACTCGTGCTGGCGACGTACCGCGAAGTCGTCGCGCCGGCCTTTTTCGGATCGTTCTTCGTGACGGTCCTCATCTTCGCCATGGCGTTCTTTGTGCGCGAGTACGAATAAGCGATGGCTGCGGGCAAAGACTTCAACGCCACGGACTACATCCAGCACCATCTCACGTTCCTGACGAAGCCCGTCGGCGACGGCGGCGGCTTCTGGTCGGTCAACGCCGACTCGGTGATCACCGCGGCGCTGGTCGGGGCGCTTGCGATGGGGGCGATCTGGTGGGTGGTGCGCGGGGCGACCGCGGGCGTTCCCGGCAGGCGTCAGGCGCTCGTCGAGCTGCTGATCGAGTTCGTCGACGACCAGGTGAAAGGCGTCTTCCACCACGGCGACCGCAACCGCTTCATCGCTCCCGCGGCGCTGACCGTGTTCGTCTGGGTGCTGGTGATGAACGCGATGGATTTCCTGCCGATCGACATCCTGGTGGCGCCGCTGGAATGGGCGGGCCTGCACGCCTGGCGGCCGGTGCCCACCGCCGACGTCAACACCACGTTCGCGCTCTCGCTCTCGGTGTGGCTGCTCATGATCTGGTTCTCGATCGCCGCCAAGGGGCTGTTCGGCTGGATCCACGAGCTGTTCTGCGCCCCGTTCGGCTCGAACCCCCTGCTGTGGCCCGCGAACCTGCTGTTCAACTTCATCGAGTACGTCTCCAAGCCCCTTTCGCACTCGCTGCGGCTGTTCGGCAACATGTACGCCGGCGAGATCATCTTCCTGCTGCTGTGGCTGCTCGCCGCGACCGGCCTGTTCGGCTCGCTCGTCGCGGTGCTCTTCGGCCTGGGCTGGGCGATCTTCCACATCCTGATCGTCGCGCTGCAGGCCTACATCTTCATGATGCTCACGGTGGTCTACATCGCGATGGCGCACGAGCACCACTAGCGCGCACAACTCACGGTCAACTCGAAAGGGAAAACACGATGGAAAAGCTCCAGCTTCTGGCCATGATCCAGGCCTACACCAGCATCGGCATCGGCCTCATGATCGGCGTCGGCGCGGCCGGCGCCTGCATCGGCGTGGGGGTGATGTGCAGCCGGTTCCTGGAAGCCGCGGCGCGCCAGCCCGAGCTCACCAACTCGCTGCAGGCCAAGGTGTTCCTGCTGCTCGGCCTGATCGACGCCTCGTTCATCATCGGCGTCGGCCTGGCGATGATGTTCGCCTTCGCCAACCCGCTGCTCGCCGTGGTGCGCTAGGCGCGGAGCTTCCCAGGGGGACGGCTCATGAGCTTCAATCTGACCCTCATCGCGCAGGCGCTGGTCTTCGCGCTGTTCATCTGGTTCACGGTGAAAGTGGTGTGGCCGTACATGCTGCGCGCGATCGAGAGCCGGCAGAAGACCATCGCCGACGGCCTCGCCGCCGCCGAGCAGGGCAAGAAATCGCTCGAGGTGTCGGCGCACCAGGCCGAGGAGGCGATCAAGGAGGCGCGCAGCCGCGCGGCCGACATCGTCACGCAGGCCGAGAAGCGGGCGACCCAGGTGATCGAGGAGGCGAAGAGCACCGCCAAGGCCGAAGGCGATCGCGAGAAGGCCGCGGCGAAGGCCGACATCCAGCAGGAGGTCGCGCGCGCGCGCGAGCAGCTGCGCGACCAGGTCGCCGCGCTCGCGGTCGCGGGCGCCGAGAAGATCTTGCGCCGCGAGATCGACGCCAAGGCGCATTCTGACCTGCTCGAAGGCATAAAGAAGCAGCTTTAATGGCCGAGCCCAGCACCATCGCCCGACCGTACGCGGAAGCCGCGTTCAAGCTCGCCGACGCGCACGGCAAGCTCGCCGAGTGGTCGGCGGCGCTCGCCAACCTCGCCGCGGTGGCCGCGGATGCGCGCGTGCGCGCCGCGATCGGCGATCCGAACCTGCCCGCGGCGAAGGTGGCCGGCCTGTTCATCGCGGTGCTCGCCGGCAAGCTCTCGGGCGAGGCGGAGAATTTCGTGCGCGTGCTCGCCGAGAACGGGCGCCTGGAGGTGCTTGCCGAGATCCGCAGCCAGTTCGAGGCGCTGAAGAACGCGCGCGAAGGCGTGCTCGAGGCCGAGGTGCAGACGGCTTTCGAGATGGACCAGGCGCAGCTCGCAGACCTCGTCGCGCGCCTGGAGAAAAAGACCGGCCGCAAGGTGCGCGCCAGGGTGAGCGTCGACAAGTCGCTGCTCGGCGGCGTCAGGGTCGTGATCGGCGACAAGGTCATCGACGGCTCGGCGCGGGCGCAACTGGCCGCGCTGGAGACCGCGTTGAAAGTTTAAGGAGCGTCGAATGCAACTCAACCCCTCCGAAATCTCGGAACTCATCAGGAGCCGCATCCAGAACCTGGACGCCGGCGCGCAGATGCGCACCCAGGGCACGGTGGTGTCGGTGACCGACGGCATCTGCCGCATCCACGGCCTCTCGGACGTCATGCAGGGCGAGATGCTCGAGTTCCCGAAAAGCACCTTCGGCCTCGCGCTCAACCTGGAGCGCGACTCGGTGGGCGCGGTGATCCTGGGCGAATACGAGCACATCACCGAGGGCGACACGGTCAAGTGCACGGGCAAGATCCTCTCGGTGCCGGTGGGCCCCGAGCTGCTCGGCCGCGTCGTCAATTCGCTCGGCCAGCCGATCGACGGCAAGGGTCCGATCAACGCGAAGCTGACCGACGTCATCGAGAAGGTGGCCCCCGGCGTGATCGCGCGCCAGTCGGTGTCGCAGCCGGTGCAGACGGGTCTGAAGGCGATCGACGCGATGGTGCCGATCGGCCGCGGGCAGAGGGAGCTCATCATCGGCGACCGCCAGACCGGCAAGACCGCGGTCGCGGTCGACACGATCATCAACCAGAAGGGCAAGGACCTCTTCTGCGTCTACGTCGCGATCGGGCAGAAGGCCTCGACCATCGCCAACGTGGTGAGAAAGCTCGAGGAGCACGGCGCGATGGCCTACACCATCGTGGTGGCGGCTTCGGCTTCCGAATCGGCCGCGATGCAGTACATCGCGCCGTACTCGGGCTGCACCATGGGCGAGTACTTCCGCGACCGCGGCCAGGACGCGCTCATCATCTACGACGACCTCACCAAGCAGGCCTGGGCCTACCGCCAGGTGTCGCTGCTGCTGCGCCGGCCGCCGGGGCGCGAGGCCTATCCCGGGGACGTGTTCTACCTGCACTCGCGGCTGCTCGAGCGCGCGGCGCGCGTCAACTCCGCCTACGTGGAGAAGTTCACCAAGGGCGCGGTCAAGGGCAAGACCGGCTCGCTCACGGCGCTGCCGGTGATCGAGACGCAGGCAGGCGACGTCACCGCGTTCGTGCCGACCAACGTCATCTCGATCACCGACGGCCAGATCTTCCTCGAGACCGACCTTTTCAACGCCGGCATCCGGCCCGCGATCAACGCCGGCATCTCGGTGTCGCGCGTCGGCGGCGCGGCGCAGACCAAGATCATGAAGCGGCGCGACACGGGCGGCGGCGTGCGCCTCGCGCTCGCGCAGTACCGCGAGCTCGCCGCGTTCGCGCAGTTCGCCTCCGACCTGGACGAAGCGACGCGCAAGCAGCTCGAGCTGGGGCGCATGGTGACCGAGCTCATGAAGCAGCCGCAGTACCGCCCGCTGCAGGTATGGGAGATGGCGCTGACGCTGTTCGCGGTGAACAACGGCTACTTCAACGACATCGACGTCAAGAAGGCGCTCGCCGCGGAGCGCTCGATGCGCGACTACATCAAGGCCAAGTACGGCGAGCTCGTCGCGCGCATGGACGAGAAGAAGGAGCTCGCCGGCGACGACGAGAAGGCTCTGAAGGACGCGATCGCCGACTGGAAGAAGAACGGGTCTTACTAAGAAAACCTGGATTCCCGCTTGCGCGGGAATGACGGACAACTAGAGATGCCAGGCACCAAAGAAATCAGGATGAAGATCCGGAGTGTGCAGAACACCCGGAAAATCACCAAGGCGATGGAGATGGTCGCCGCCTCGAAGATGAGGAAGGCCCAGGAGCGCATGCGCATGGCGCGCCCCTACGGCGAGAAGATCCGCACCGTCGCGGCGCACATCAGCTACGCCAATCCGGAGTACCGGCATCCGTTCCTGGTGCATCGCGACTCGGTCAAGCGCGTGGGCCTGATCGTCGTCACCACCGACAAGGGCCTGTGCGGCGCGCTCAACACCAACCTGCTGCGCCTGGTGCTCACCCAGTACAAGGCCTGGCAGGCCGAGGGCGAGGAGATCGACGTCTGCGCGATCGGCAACAAGGGGTTCGGCTTCATGCAGCGCCTGGGCGCGAACATCGTCTCGCACGCGATCCAGCTCGGCGACAAGCCGCAGATGGACAAGCTGATCGGCACGGTCAAGGTGATGCTCGACGGCTATACCGAGGACCGCTTCGACCGCCTGGTGCTCGCCTACAACCGCTTCTTCAACACCATGAAGCAGGAGCCGGTGGTCGAGCAGCTGCTGCCGCTCTCAGGCGAGCGCCTGGGGGCGCCGGAAACGGTGTGGGATTACCTCTACGAGCCGGAGGCGAAGTCGGTGCTCGACCAGGTGATGACGCGCTACATCGAGGCGATCATCTTCCAGTCGGTGGCCGAGAACATGGCCTCCGAGCAGTCGGCGCGCATGGTGGCGATGAAGGCCGCCTCGGACAATGCGCGCGACCTGATCGATGAGCTGACGCTCATCTACAACAAGAACCGCCAGGCCGGCATCACCAAGGAACTTTCGGAAATCGTGGGCGGCGCTGCCGCCGTGTAAAGGAAAGACATGGCACAAGCACAAGGCACCATCGTTCAGTGCATCGGCGCGGTCATCGACATCGAGTTTGCGCGCGAGGCGATGCCCGGCATCTATGATGCGCTGGTTCTCGAGGACACCGCGGAAGGCTCGCTCGCCGAAAAGGGCCTCACCTTCGAAGTCGAGCAGCAGCTGGGCGACGGCGTGGTGCGTTGCATCGCGCTGGGCGGGTCCGACGGCCTGCGCCGCGGCATGAAGGTGCGCAACACCGGCGCGCCGATCTCGGTACCGGTCGGCAAGGGCACGCTGGGCCGCATCATGGACGTGCTCGGGCGCCCGATCGACGACGTCGGGCCGATCCAGTCGCAAGAGAGGAGATCGATCCACCAGGTGGCGCCCAAGTTCGACGAGCTCTCGCCCTCGGTCGAGCTGCTCGAGACCGGGATCAAGGTGATCGACCTCATCTGCCCGTTCGCCAAGGGCGGAAAGATCGGCCTGTTCGGCGGCGCCGGCGTCGGCAAGACGGTGAACATGCTGGAGCTGATCAACAACATCGCCACCCAGCATTCCGGCCTTTCGGTGTTCGCGGGCGTGGGCGAGCGCACGCGCGAAGGCAACGACTTCTACCACGAGATGATCGAGGCAGAGGTGGTCAAGCTCGACAATCTCGAGGAATCCAAGGTGGCGATGGTGTTCGGCCAGATGAACGAGCCGCCCGGCAACCGCCTGCGCGTGGGACTGACCGGCCTCACCATGGCGGAGCACTTCCGCGACGAGGGGCGGGACATCCTGCTCTTCATCGACAACATCTACCGCTTCACGCTCGCGGGCACCGAGGTCTCGGCGCTTCTCGGGCGCATGCCCTCGGCGGTGGGCTACCAGCCCACCCTCGCCGAGGAGATGGGGCGGCTGCAGGAACGCATCACCTCGACCAAGGTCGGCTCGATCACCTCGATCCAGGCGGTGTACGTGCCCGCGGACGACCTCACCGACCCCTCGCCCGCGACCACCTTCGGCCACCTCGACGCGACCGTGGTGCTCTCGCGCGACATCGCCGCGCTCGGCATCTACCCGGCGGTCGACCCGCTCGATTCGACCTCGCGCCAGGTCGACCCGAACACGATCGGCGAGGACCACTACAGCACCACGCGCGCGGTGCAGGCGACGCTGCAGCGCTACAAGGAGCTGCGCGACATCATCGCGATCCTCGGCATGGACGAGCTCTCGCCCGAGGACAAGCTCGCGGTGTCGCGCGCGCGCAAGATCCAGAGGTTCCTTTCGCAGCCCTTCACCGTGGCGCAGAACTTCACCGGCACGCCGGGCAAGTACGTCTCGCTCAAGGACACGATCAAGGGCTTCAAGATGATCGTCAACGGCGAGTGCGACGCGCTCCCCGAGCAAGCCTTCTACATGGTCGGGCCGATCGAGGAAGCGTTCGAGAAGGCGAAGACGCTGCAATAAATGGCTGCCGCCACCATCCACGTCGACGTCGTCAGCGCCGAGGAGTCGATCTACTCCGGCGAGGCGGAGTTCGTCGTCCTGCCCGGCGAGGCGGGCGAGCTCGGCATCTATCCGCGCCACACCCCGCTCATCACGCGCATCAAGCCCGGCGCGGTGCGGATCCTGCCCGCGGGCGGCGGCGAGGAGCAGCTGATCTTCGTCGCCGGCGGCATCCTGGAGGTGCAGCCCAAGGTGATCACCGTGCTCGCCGACACCGCGATCCGCGGCCACGACCTGGACGAGGCGAAGGCCAACGAGGCGCTCAAGCGCGCCGAGGAAGCGCGCAAGAGCGCCAAGGACAAGCAGGAAATCGCGGTGGTCGAGGGCGAGCTCGCGATGCTCGCCGCACAGCTCGCCGCGATCAGGAAGCTACGTAAGAAATAAGGACCGTTGCAG
>JBFLYF010000118.1:0-9162 GCA_040756795.1 Pseudomonadota bacterium | reverse complement strand
GGCGACGATGATCGCATCGAACGGCGCCGCCTTCTCCAGCCCGGCGGCGCCGTCGCCGTGCACCAGGCGCAGGTTCTTCAGCCGCAGCGCGCGCAGGTTGGCGCGCGCGCGCTCGTGCAGCTCGCGGATGCGCTCGATCGAGTAGACCTCGGCGAAGAGCTGCGCGAGCACCGCCGCCTGGTAGCCGCAGCCGGTGCCGACCTCGAGGACCTTCCCGGGGGTCTTCCCGTCGACGAGAACTTCGATCATCCGCGCGACCACGTAGGGCTGCGAGATGGTCTGGCCGAAGCCGATCGGCAGCGCGCTGTCCTCGTAGGCGCGGCTGGCGAGCGCCTCCTCCACGAAAAGGTGCCGCGGCACCGCGGCCATCGCCGCGAGCACGCGCGCGTCGCCGATGCCCTGCTCACGCAGCCGCTCGACCATGCGGTCGCGCGTGCGCTGCGAGGTCATGCCGATGCCGGCGAGCGGCTGGCCGGCGTGCAGGCCCGATCGCAGCTTCACGGCGCGAGCCAGCGCCTCACCAGCTCGAGCTGGCGGTGGAACGTGAGGTCGAGCTGCAGCGGCGTCACCGAGACGCGCCCGGCGGCCACCGCGTGGAAGTCGGTGCCCGGGCCCGCGTCCTGCGCCCCGCCCGCGGCGCCGATCCAGTAGCCGGTCTCGCCGCGCGGCGTCTCGATGCGCACCACCGCCTCGGCCTTGTGGCGCCGGCCCAGCCGCGTCACCTCGACGCCGCCCAGCTCGGCGAGCGCGCGGTCGGGCACGTTGACGTTGAGCAGCACGGGCTCGCGGATCGGGTCGCGCGCGAAGCGCTCGACGAGATCGCGCGCGATCGCGGCCGCGGAATCGAAGTGGCGCCCCTCCTTGCTCGCGAGCGAGATGGCGAACGAGGAGATGCCGAACAGAAACCCTTCGGTCGCGGCGGCGACCGTGCCGGAATAGATGGTGTCGTCGCCCATGTTGGCGCCGAAGTTGATCCCCGAGACCACCAGGTCGGGCGGCGGGTCGACCAGACCGGTGAGCGCCAGGTGCACGCAGTCGGTCGGCGTGCCGTTGACGTAGCGAAAGCCGTTCGCCGCCTGGCGCACCGCGAGCGGGCGGTCGAGCGTGAGCGAGTTGGAGGCGCCGGAGCGGTCGCGCTCGGGCGCGACCACGGTGATCTCGCCGAGCGGCGCGAGGCGCTCGGCGAGCAGCGCGATGCCGGGAGAAAAATAGCCGTCGTCGTTCGAAACGAGGATGCGCATCGCCGTTCTCGATTCTATCCGACCGCTAGAATCCGCCGATGACTGCCTTCGACCCGGGCGCGCGCCCCGAGACGTCCTACGCCTGGCTGCGGCTCGCGGCGTCGCTCGCGCTGATGACGATCGGCGGCGCCGGCATGTACGCGGTGGCGGTCGCGCTGCCGCCGGTGCAGGCCGAGTTCGGCGTGGCGCGCTCGGACGCCTCGCTCCCCTACGCCGCGACGATGATCGGCTTCGGCCTGGGCGGCATCCTGATGGGGCGGCTCTCGGACCGCTTCGGCGTCATGGTGCCGGTGCTGGTCGGGGCGGTCTGCCTGGGCCTCGGCTTCATCGCCGCGGGGCACGCCTCGAGCCTGTGGCAGTTCATCCTCCTGCAGGGGCTGCTGATCGGGCTGCTCGGCACCTCTCCGACCTTCGCGCCGCTGGTGGCCGACACCTCGATGTGGTTCACGCGGCGCCGCGGCATCGCGGTCGCGATCTGCGCGAGCGGCAACTACCTCGCCGGCGCGGTCTGGCCTCCGCTCCTGCAGCACTTCTTCGACACGAGCGGCTGGCGCGCGACCTTCACCGGTGTGGGCGTGTTCTGCCTGCTCACCATGATCCCTCTGGGTTTTGCATTGAAGAGAAAACCCCCCGTGCCCGGGGCGCACGCGGAGCACGCCCTCGAGAGAAAAAGCCTGGACGTTCCGCCGAAAACCCTCACCGCGCTGCTGTGCGTCGCGGGCCTCGCCTGCTGCGTCGCCATGTCGATGCCGCAGGTGCACATCGTCGCCTACTGCGCCGACCTCGGCTACACCGCGGCGCGCGGCGCGGAGATGCTCTCGCTCATGCTCGGCTTCGGCATCGTCAGCCGGCTGCTCTCGGGCTGGATCTGCGACCGCATCGGCGGCCTGAGGACGCTCCTGCTCGGCTCGGCGCTGCAGGGCGTGGCGCTGTTCCTGTTCCTGCCCTTCGACGGCCTGGTTTCGCTGTACGTGGTGTCGGCGCTGTTCGGCCTCTTCCAGGGCGGGATCGTGCCCTCCTACGCCATCATCGTGCGCGAGTACTTCCCGCCCGCCGAGGCCGGCGCGAAGGTGGGCCTGGTCATCATGTTCACGCTGCTCGGCATGGCGCTCGGCGGCTGGATGACGGGCGTGATCTTCGACTGGACGGGGTCGTACCGCGCCGCGTTCCTCAACGGCATCGGCTGGAACCTGCTCAACATGGCGATCGCCGCGACGCTGCTCTACCGCTCCGGCCGCATGCGGCCGCAGCCCGCCTAGTCGCAGCTCATTTCGCGAGCGCCTTCTCCACGAGCGCGCGCAGCGGCGCGGGCAGCTCGAGCGCGAGCGCTGCGTCGCGCCCCTTCGCGGACATCTTCGCCCAGGTCTTGCGCAGGATGCGCACCAGCGTCGCCTCGTCGTGCTTCGGCGCGAACGCGGCAAAGTAATTCTCGAGGAACACGAGGCAGGCGGCGTCCTCCACCAGCTGCGCTTCCGGGTCGCGCTTGAGGTTTTCCTTCCTGATCAGCGCCTTCACACGCTCGACGGTCTGCGCCTCGTATCCCGCCCCGGTGAGAATTTCCCCGGCCAATTTCGAATGCGCATCCGCTTCTGCGCTGCGCCACCTGCGGTAGCCCTCGGCGCCCGCCGGGTAATCGGCGCGCCGGATCATCCATCGCTTCAGATGCTGGCAGCGGATCGCCAGGCGCAGCGGCTCCGAGGCGGCCGGCGCGAGGCGCTCGAGCCACGCGCTCATGCGCCTGGCATAGGCGAGCTCCTGCGGCGTGCCCGAGGCGTCCTTCTCCGGGTCCTCGGCGTGCGCGGCGTCGATGCGCTCGAGCGCTTCCTCGAGGCGCGTGCCCATCAGAAGGGCTCGATCCAGGGGCGCAGGTCGAGCTCGTGCGTCCAGGCGCTCCTCGGCTGGCAGTGCAGCTGCCAGTAGGCTTCGGCGATCGCCTCCGGGTCGAGGATGCCGGCCTTCGCCTTGAGCGCGTAGCGCTCGGGGAACATCTCGCGGATGAACGGCGTGTCGATCGCGCCGTCGATCACGACGTGCGCGACGTGGATGCCCTCGGGCCCGAGCTCGCGCGCCATGCTCTGCGCGAGCGCCCTGAGCGCGTGCTTCGCGCCCGCGAACGCGGCAAAGCCCTTGCCGCCGCGCAGGCTCGCGGTGGCGCCGGTGAAGAGGATCGTGCCGCGCCCGCGCGGCACCATCACCTTCGCCACCTCGCGTCCCACGAGAAAGCCGGCGAGAGCGCCCATCTCCCACACTTTCCTATAGACCCGCTCGGTGAGCTCGCGAATCGGAAAGCGCACGTTGCCGCCCACGTTGAACGCGCAGACCTCGATCGGCCCGACCTCGCGCTCGATCGTGGCGACGAGCTCGACCACCTGCTCCTCGCGCCGCGCATCGCTGCCGAAGGCGCGCGCCTTGCCACCCGCGGCTTCAATCTGCTTGACGAGCGGCTCGAGCTTCTCCGCGTTCCTGCGCGTCACGCACGCCACGAACCCCTCGCGCGCGAAGCGCCGCGCGATCGCGCCGCCGGTGGCTTCTCCCGCCCCGATCACCAGCGCGACCCTGGTTTGCTGCGCCACGACCTTGTTTCTCCCCGGGCTGTCCGGCCCGAAGCAGCGATTCTAATATCGCTCGCCCGACAGGAACTCGCGCTTCAGCCGCGCGACCTTGCGCCGCAAGGCTTCGATTTCGGCCAGCGCCGCCTGCGCCTGCCGCCTGAGATCGGCCTCGATCTCGCCGCCTGCCGCCGCAGCGCAGGCCGAGAGCTGCTCGTGGATCGCGCGGTAGCGCTGCGATGCCGCGTTCCAGCTCTCGATCAGCTTCTGCTCCTGCTCGCGCCAGACGGGGCGCTGGTTGATCGGCTGCGCGGGACTGCGTCTGTAGGTCGCCATGCGGTTCAGGCCTGCGCGGCGGCCTTGCCGCCCCAGCTTGCCCAATACTCCCCGGCGTGCTTCTCGATGCGCAGCACGAGCACGGTGTCCGGGTCGGTACCGTCCACGCTGAGCGCCTTATCCTCGGGCAGCGAGCCTTCGGCGGGCTGGCCGTAGACGAGCAGGCCCTCGGCGTGGCCGCGCTCGTGCGCGCGGCGGCATTGCTCGAGCCGTTCCTGTCCCCCGGGCTTGTCCGACCAGGGGCGCTTGCCGTCCAGGTTCGGCGCCCAGAGCAGGCAGCGGCAGCCGCCGTCGGCCGCAACCACGTCGTCGGCCCAGAGCGCGAACACCACCTCGCCGTCGCGCGCGCGCACGCCGCCGCGGCTCCAGTGCGCGTCCTGCAGGTGCACGCCGCGCATCCCGAACGCGGCGCTGCGCGACACGAGGCGCCGCGCTGCTTCCCCGGTCTTGCGGCGGCGGCGCTGCGGCGCCCTGCCGCGCGGCCGCGCGCCGAGCACCTCGTCGCAGAGCGCCGCGATCTCGGGCTCGGCGAGCCGCAGCGCGTTGTCGCGCAGCTGGCGCACTTCCGCCGTGCTGAGCGCGGTGATTCTGTCCTTGTCCCAGCGCGCCGTGCGCGCGGACCTGAAAATCTGCAGTGTCGCCATCGGTCTAGGCGCCGCGCAGACAAAAAAGCCCGGTTGCCCGGGCTTTGATCGCGTTGCGCGGCACGCTTACGCCGCGCGGACGTTGATCGCGTGCGGCCCCTTGGGGCCCTCGGCGACCTCGAACTGCACCTTCTGCGCCTCGGTGAGCGTCTTGAAGCCGCTCGCCTGGATCGACGAGAAGTGAACGAAGAGGTCCTTGCCGCCGCCCTCGGGGGTGATGAAGCCGAAACCCTTGGCGTCGTTGAACCATTTCACGGTACCTATACTCATTTGCATTTCCTCAACTCTGAATCGAACGTAAGAAGGGCTCGCGCCCCTGCGGAAACTCCAAGGAAGGAACTACCTGATGAGTACAGCGCGAACGCCGGAACGGACCAGTTACTTCACTGCTTGAGAATCCTGCGAGACTCCTTATACAGGAGCGCGGCGCATCGGTCAAAGCATTTTCTTTTTGTTCACAAGGCCTTGAAACTGGTCGGGGCGGCGAGATTTGAACTCGCGACCACCTGCACCCCATGCAGGTACGCTACCAGGCTGCGCTACGCCCCGAGGAAGACGATTCTAGCAGAGGGGGTGCGAGCTACCGCAGGGAATCCAGCACTTCGCGCAGCTCGCGCTTGATCGCCGAAAGATCCACGCCCGGGCTTTGACCGGGCGCTCGCGCTACGGCGCGCGCGGGCTCGCTCTTCTCCTCGCCCGAGAGCGCGTTGTCGAGACGGTTGCGCGCGCCGGAGATGGTGAAGCCCTCCTCATACAGCAGCTCGCGGATCCTGCGGATGAGCAGCACCTCGTGGTGCTGGTAGTAGCGCCGGTTGCCGCGGCGCTTGACGGGCTTGAGCTGCGTGAACTCCTGCTCCCAGTAGCGCAGCACGTGCGGCTTCACCCCGCAGAGCTCGCTCACCTCACCGATGGTGAAGTAGCGCTTGGCGGGGATCGGCGGGAGCTCAACTTTCCTGCGGCTTGGCTCCATGGCGCGACTTCTCGACCATGGCCTTGAGCTTCTGGCTGGCGTGGAAGGTGACGACGCGGCGGGCGCTGATGGGGATCTCCTCGCCCGTCTTGGGGTTGCGACCCGGACGCTGCGGCTTGTCGCGCAGCTGGAAGTTGCCGAAGCCGGAGAGCTTCACGCTCTCGCCGCGCTCGAGCGCCCCCCGGATCTCCTCGAAGAACGCCTCGACCATGTCCTTGGCTTCGCGCTTGTTCAGGCCGACCTTCTCGAACAGCAGGTCGGCCAGTTCGGCCTTGGTCAAAGTCATTACAACTCCCTGATAGTTCTGAATATTTTACTTTGTTATGCGCGCAAGCGGCCGCCGAAACGGCGTCCCCACAGCTCAACCAGCGCATCGCGCGCCGCGTCGGCCTCCGCATCCGTGAGGGTTCGTTCAGTATCTTGCATAACTACCCGGAACGCAAGGCTTTTTTTCCCGGCCGGCAAGCCGGCGCCCTGGTACAGGTCGAACACCCCAAGCTCCCGCACGATGGCCGGTTTTTCGGCCCGCGCGGCCTCGAGCAACGCCTCGGCCTGGACCCCGGCGTCCACCACGAGCGCGATGTCGCGCACCACCGGCGGAAAGCGCGACGGCTGCGTGGGCCGCGGCAGCGGCGCGGCGGCGAGGCTCTCGGCCTCCAGCTCGAACAGCACCACCGGCTGCGGCAGCTCGTACTTCTGCTGCCAGCGCGGATGCAGCTCCCCGAGCCATCCGGCAGGCTCCCCGTCCACGCTGACCTTCGCCGAGCGCCCCGGGTGCAGCGCCGGGTGGGACGCGGCCTCGAAGCGCGCGCGCCGCGGCGCGTACAGCGCCTCGACGTCGGCCTTGACGTCGAAGAAGTCCACGCCGCGAGCCTGCGCCGCCCACTGCTCCTCCAGCGCCGGCCCGAACGCCGCGCCCGCCACGCGCAACGGCTGGCGCAGGCCCGCCACGGCGAGCGGCCCGTCGGGCGCCCCGGGGTCGCGCAGGAAGACGCGCCCGATCTCGAAGACGCGGATGCGCGCCACCTTGCGCGCGTGGTTGGCGCGCACGTTGGCGATGAGCGAGCCGAGGAGCGTGGAGCGCATCACCGAAGCCTGGCTCGCGATCGGGTTGAGCAGCCGCACCGGGTTCGCTTCGCCCGCAAAATCGGCCTCCCAGGCCGGCTCTACGAAGGAGAAATTGATCGTCTCCTGGTAGTCGCAGGCCGCGAGCCGCTCGCGCAGCGCGTGCGCCGAGCGCCGCGCCTCGGGCGGCGCGCTCATCCTCGCCGGCGCGAGCGGCGGGTGCGCGGGAATGCCGGCGAAGCCGTGCACCCGCGCCACCTCCTCGATCAGGTCCTCCTCGAGCTCCAGGTCGAAGCGGTAGCTGGGCGGATTCACGGTGAACTGATCTTTCTTCTTCCTGTAAGAGAAGTTCAACTTCCGGAAAACGGAATCCACGGTCCTCGAATCAATCTTGATCCCCAGTACCTTCTGCGCCCGCGCGAGGCGCATGCGCACGGGCTTGCGGGCGGGAAGGCGCTTCACGACGTCCACCGTAGGCCCGGGCTCGCCGCCGCAGATCTCCAGGATCAGGCGCGTGGCGCGCTCGATGCCCTCGACGTTGTTGGCGAAGTCCACGCCGCGCTCGAAGCGGTGCGCGGCGTCGCTCGTGAAGTTGTAGCGCCGCGAGCGCCCGGCCACCGCGTCGGGATGGAAGAACGCCGATTCCAGGAACAGGTTCCGGGTGTGCGTCTCGGCCTTGGTCGACTCGCCGCCCATGATGCCGGCCAGGCCGATCGGACCCGAGTCGTCCACGATGCACAGCACCGCGGGATCGACCTCGACCTCCTGGCCGTTCAGCAGCAGGAGGCGCTCGCCCTTCCTGCCCCAGCGCACGCCGATCGGGCCGCGGAGCTTGTCCTGGTCGTAGACGTGCAGCGGGCGCCCCAGCTCCAGCATCACGTAGTTGGTCACGTCCACCAGCGCCGAGATGCTGCGCTGCCCCGCGCGCTCCAGGCGCCGGCGCATCCACTCCGGGGTCGGCGCGGCGGCGTTGACGCCGCGGATCACCCTTCCGGCGAAGCGCCCGCAGCCTTCGGGAGCGGAGATCTTGATCGGGTGCTTGCTGTTGTTCTTCGCCTTTACTTTTCCGATTTCCGGCTTTTTCAGCCTTTCTCCGGTCAAAGCCGAGACTTCTCTCGCAATGCCAAGCACCGACAGGCAGTCGCCGCGGTTCGGCGTCAGCTTGAAGCGCAGCACCCGCTCCTCGAGCGCGAGCACCTCGTTGATGTCCATTCCGGGTTTCGCTTCCTCGAGATCGAGGATTCCCGAGTGGTCCTCGGAGAGCCCGAGCTCTCTTGCGGAGCACAACATGCCCTGGCTTGCAACGCCCCGGATCTCCACGGGCTTGATCTCGAGCGAACCCAGGACGGCACCCACTTTCGCCAGCGGCGCGAGCATGCCCGCGCGCACGTTGGGCGCGCCGCACACCACCTTCAGCCTTTCCCTGCCCGTGTCCACGGTGCACACGCTCAGCTTGTCGGCGTTCGGGTGCCGGTCCACCGCCAGCACCTTGCCGGCGACCACGCCGCTCGCCGGCGGCGCGACCGGCTCGCAGGACTCGACCTCGAGCCCCGACATCGTCAGCAAGTGAGCGAGCTTTTCCGCCTTTATCCTTGTAACGACAAAATCCTTGAGCCAATTCTCGGGAACATTCATGAGAATTGCCTCAGGAAGCGCAGGTCACCGTCGAAAAACAGGCGCAGGTCATCGATGCCGTAGCGCAGCATGGTGAGGCGCTCCAGCCCCGAGCCGAACGCGAAGCCGATGTAGCGCTCCGGGTCGAGGCCGAAGTTGCGCACCACGCGCGGGTGCACCTGCCCGGCGCCGGAGAGCTCGAGCCAGCGCCCTTTCAGCGGCCCCGAGGCGAACTGCAGGTCGATCTCCGCCGAGGGCTCGGTAAACGGGAAGTACGAGGGCCGGAAGCGCACGTCGAGCGCGTCGGACTCGAAGAAGCGCCGCAGGAAATCCGTATAGACGCCTTTCAGGTCGGCGAAGCTCACGTTCTCGTCGATCCACAGTCCCTCTACCTGGTGGAACATCGGCGAGTGGGTCGCGTCCGAATCGACCCGGTAGGTCCGTCCCAGCGCAATCACCTTGAGCGGAGGCTTGTGCATGCGCGCGTAGCGCACCTGCATCGGGCTGGTATGCGTGCGCAGCAGCAGCGGATTGCCCTGCGCGTCCTCGAGATCGACGTAGAACGTGTCCTGCATCGAGCGCGCCGGGTGGTTCTCGGGGTTGTTCAGCGCGGTGAAGTTGTACCAGTCGGTCTCGATCTCGGGGCCGTCGGCGACGTCGAACCCCACCGAGCGGAAGATCTCCTCCACGCGCTGCCAGGTGCGGCTGACCGGGTGCACCCCGCCGCGGCCGCGGCCGCGCCC
>JBFLYF010000117.1:0-9212 GCA_040756795.1 Pseudomonadota bacterium | reverse complement strand
GCCGCGGCAGCGCGAAGAGCTGGGCGAGCGTGGGCTGCGTGCGGTGGAACCCGGTGTCGAAGCACGCGACCTGCGGCACCTCGCCGAGCGTCGCCCGCATCGCCTCGATGCCGGCGATGTTGTGGGGCTGGTGCAAAGGCGCGAGCGGGATGAACGACCTCAGCGCCGCGAGCACCGCCTCGTCGATGCGTACCGGCTGCGAATAGCGGGTCGCGCCGTGCACCACCCGGTGCCCTACCGCCGCGACGCGCCGTCCCGACTCGTGGCCGTGCAGCCAGTCGACCAGGAAGCCGAGCGCCGCCCGGTGCGGTGACTCCTGCGCGAGCGGCAGGTCGACGTCCTCCAGCCGCGCGCCGCCGGCGTCCCTCGCCTTGATGTGCGGACGCGCGCCGATGCCGTCGATCTGCCCGGCGAGCTCGGGCTGGCGCGGCAGCGGGGATTGCCAGGCGAAAAGCGCGAACTTGATCGAAGAGGAGCCCGCGTTCAGCGTGAGGATGCCGTCCGCCATCGTGGCCTCACTTCGGCGCGCCCTGCCCCGCGGCGCCGGCGCGTGCCGCGAGCAGCACGGCAAGCGCACAGGAGGTCAGGCGCGCGCGCACGCTGTCGGCGCGGCTGGTGAGCACCACCGGGACCCTCGCGCCGAGCACGATGCCCGCGGCATCGGCGTTCGCCATGAAGGTGAGCTGCTTGGCGAGGATGTTGCCGGAGATGAGGTCCGGCACGAGCAGGATGTCGGCGTCGCCCGCCACCTGCGACTCGATGCCCTTGATCCTCGCCGCCTCGCGGCTGATGGCGTTGTCCATGGCGAGCGGGCCGTCGAGCAGCGCGCCGGCGATCTGGCCGCGCTCGGCCATCTTGCAGAGCGACGCGGCTTCCATCGTCGAGACGATCTTGTCGTTGATCTCCTCGACCGCCGACAGAATGGCGACCTTGGGCCGCGCGATGCCGAGCGCGTGCGCGAGGTCGATGGCGTTGCGGCAGATGTCGGCCTTCTCGGCGAGCGTCGGCGCGATGTTGATCGCCGCGTCTGTGACCATGAGCGGCTTGTGGTAGCTCGGCACGTCCATGAAGAACACGTGCGACAGCCGCCGGCCGCTGCGCAGGCCCGAGTCGCGCCTGACGACCGCGCCGAGCAGCTCGTCGGTGTGCAGGCTGCCCTTCATCAGCACCGCGGCTTCGCCGGCGCGCACCAGCGCCACCGCCTTCTCGGCGGCCTCGTGGCTGTGCGCCGCGTCGATCAGCCTCAGGCCGGAGAGATCGACGCCCGCCTCCCCGGCCGCCGCGCGCATCCGGTCGAGCGGGCCGACGAGGATCGGCTCGATGATGCCCTCCTTCGCCGCCTCGATCGCGGCCTGGATCGCGGCGTCGCTGCAGGGGTGCGCGACCGCGGTCGGCACCGGCCGCAGCGGCTTCACGCGCTGCACGAAGGCGGCGAACTTGTCGTGCGTCTGCACCGAGATCGTCGCCACGTCGGGGCGCGGCAGCACCATCTTGACGCGCGGCGCGAACACCTCGGCGACGCCCTCGGCGACCAGCTCGCCCGCCTGGTCCACGCAGCGGCAGTCGAGCACCACGACGCTCGCCTCGGGGCGCTTCTCGCGCACCGTGACCGTGGCGGTGATCGTGTCGTCCACCATGAGCGGCTTCAGGAACTGCAGCCGCTGGCTCAGGTACTGGGTTCCCGGGCCCGGCAGCTCGTTGCCGAGCACGCTCGAGATGAGCGCGCCGCTCCACATGCTGTGGGCGATCAGGCGCCCGCCTTCGTACTTGCGCGCGTAGTCGTCGTCGACGTGCGTCGGGTTCAGATCCCCGGACAGGACCGCGAAGTGCTTGACGTCGGTCCGGGTCAGCGTGCGGGTAAGGCTCGCCGTGTCCCCGATCCGGATTTCATCGAACGGACGGTTCTCGAGCGCCGGCGCTGCCGGCGCGGAAGCGAGCCGGTTCATTCCTGTCCCCGCAGGTCATCTTGATCCCGCAGTGCAGCAACCGCTTGATCCAGATCAAGCCGGCGATTCGCCTAGGGCATGATCCAGCCGTGCTGGTAGCCCTCGATCACGGGGGCACAGCCGAGCTTGGCGAAGAACTCGGCCACGTAGCCGCCCTTGCCGGCGACGCCGAAGTCGTGCACCACCATCTCGCGCCCCTTGAGCGCGACGAGCGCCTGGGTGCGCGCGGTGTCGTCGACCATCACCAGCGTCCCGCTCACGAGCAGCGGCATCACCGCGCACAGCTCGTGCAGGTGGTGCAGCGCCGCCGGATGCGGGTTGCGCCAGTCGAGGTCGTAGGAATCCAGGTAGAGCAGGTCGATGTGCAGCTCCTCCTCCCCGAGGAGGCTGCGCAGATAGGTGACACTGTCGCCGCAGGTGACGCTGACCTTGCCGCTCACGCGCCCGCGTACGTAGGCGCAGGCCTTCTCGTCGATGTCTACGGTGCGCACGGCGCCATCCCAGTGGTTGACGAACCGGTCGAAGAGCAGCGTGCTCTGGCCATCCTGGTACCAGTCGTCCTTGCGCGCGCAGCCGGTCTCCACGATGCTGTAGCCGGCCTTGTCCATCGCCTCGAGGATCTCGAACGCCCTGCGGAAGGTCTCGCCGCGCAGCCCGAGCTTCTCCGCGTACTCGGCGTCGAAGACCGGGAGGAAGGACTTCTCGGCCACCGTCCTCAGGCGGCCGAGCGTTGCTTGAAGGTGCCCAGCGCCTCTTCCATCTCGCGGCGCAGGCGCACCGCGGGCAGGCTCGCATCGCAGGCGACGTCGCTCCAGCGGATCGGCGCGCCCGCCACCACCGGCCTGAGCAGCCTCACGCCGTGCGCCAGGCCGAGCGGCAGGCAGCCTTGCGCGAGCGAGGCCTCCGCCGGCATCAGCCTGCCCACGACGGTATAGCCGCCCTCGCCGTCGAGGATCTCCTTTTCCTTCAGGTCGCGCTTCGCTACCGCAACCGCATCCGCGCGCCAGCCGGTGGCGCAGCCGGTCGGCTCGCCGCGCAAGCCTACCGATGCCACCGAGATTCCGACCTCCAGGCCGATGAGGTGCCAGCGCTTGTACATGCAGGCATAGCGCCCCGAGGGATCGGTCTTGACGCCGTACTCGCCGAAGCAGCGCCGGATGTACTCGGTCTCGCCCTCGAACACCACCCAGACGCCGAAACGAATGTCGTACGGGATCGGCGTGCCATCTCGCTCGAGCGATGAAACCACCTCTACCTGACCCTTGTGATGCAGTACTCCGCCTTCGTCTTTCGGTTTCATCAGGCTTGGAAGATCTTCTATGGAACAAGAAGGAAATTCCAGACCATTGGGCGCCGGCGTCAAGCCGGTCGCGTTGCACACCGCGCTCGTCTCGATCGCGGGCTTCGAGCCGTCGAGGAAGGAGTTGAACATCTTCGGGTTGAGGCCGCCCAGCTTCGCCTCCTCCGGCGTCAGGCCGTAGTAGCCCCACACCGTCTCGGGCGTCGATTGCGCGTAGTGCGGCAGCCACTTGTGGCCGCGGCCCGCCGCCACCACCGGGAAACCGGCGGCGCGCGCCCAGTCCACCAGATCGCAGATCAGCGCCGGCTGATCGCCGTAGGCGAGGCTGTAGACCACGCCCGCCTCGCGCGCGCGCCGCGCGAGGATCGGACCGCAGAACGCGTCGGCCTCCACCGTCACGTTGACGACGTGCTTGCCGTGCCGGAAGGCGCCGAGGATGTGCTCGACCGCCGCGACCGGATTGCCGGTCGCCTCGATCACGATGTCGATCCCGGGATCGGAAACGAGCTTTTGCCAGTCTTCCGAGATCGGCGGGAAGCGCGCCGGATCCCAGCCGACCCGTCTCAAGTTCTGCTTCGCATTCTCCGCAGAAAGGTCCGCGACGGCGGCCAGCCGCACGCCCGGCGTGCGCGGGACCTGCGCGAGATACATCGCCGCAAACTTGCCCGCGCCGATCAGGCCGACGCGAAGCGGTCTTTGCTGCTGTTCTCTGAGCTCTAGCTTCGAGAATAAGTTCATGCTGCCTTCAAACTCCCCTGCAATTCCTCCGCCGGCGTTCCATCCTTCCACGGCAGCGGCACGTCGTAGGGCCTGAGCAGGCAGTCGTCGGGCAGGCAGCGGATCGGGGTGAAGTCGCGGTGCGCGATGTAGCCGGGGCGCTTGAAGCGCCGGATGTGGTTCGACACCGCGCACAGCGACAGGTAGACGCTGACGCGGTTCCACGGCGACAGGTTCGAGCTCGAGGCGTGCACCAGGCAGCCGTGGAACAGGATCATCGAGCCCGCCGCGCCCTTCGGGGCGACGATGCCACCGCGCTCGACGAGCTTTCCGATCGTGTCATGCGAAATGACCCAGAGCGGATAGCTCGTGGTGCTCGTGTCGTGCTCGGCATCCAGCACGCCGAGCTTGTGGCTGCCCGGGATGAACATGAGCGGGCCGTTGAACTCGTTCACCTCGTCGAGGAAGATGGCGACGTTCATGGCGCGCGCCTCCGGCATCAGGTCGTCGGCGCGCCAGGTGCCGTAGTCCTGGTGCCACTGCCAGAGGTCGCCGTCGAAGGCCTGCTTGCCGTTGATCTTGAACTGGTGCATGTAGACGCTTTCCCCGAAAATCTGCTGTACCGGCTCGACCATGCGCGGGTGGCGCGCCAGGCGCGCAAACGGCGCGCTGTACATGTGCGCCGCAAAATTGGTGCGCACCACGTCGCCGGTCCTCTCGCGCACGTTCTCGGGCCTGCGCTGCGCGTACAGCGAAGGAACCTCGTTCAGAAGGACCTGAATTTCTTCTTTCTTGAATAAATTCGGAAAGAAGAGATACCCATCACGCTCGAACGCGTCGACCTGGGCTTGCGTCAGTTTCATGGCGGCCCTCCAGACCCTGTGTATTATAGTTTCTTCCGAGGAGGAGACCATGCGATTGATCCGGCTATTGCTGGTGGGCCTGGCCGCGGTTGCCGCCTCCGCCCATGCGGTGACCCTCAAGTGGGCGGCGCAGAACGACATCCTGACGCTGGACCCGCATTCGCAGAATCACGCCACGACGATATCGCTCCTGCAGCACGCGTACGAGCCGCTGGTGCGCTACGACAAGAACTTCCAGGTCGAGCCGTGCCTGGCGACGGCGTGGCAGCAGGTGACCCCTACGCAATGGCGCTTCACCCTGCGCAAGGGGGTGAAGTTCCACGACGGCAGCCCGTTTACCGCCGACGACGTGGTCTTCTCCTATGGCCGCATCAAGCAGCCGCAGGGCACCATGCAGCCCTACGTCGCCGGGGTTAAGGACGTGCGCAAGATCGACGACCATGCCGTCGAGTTCATCCTCGATGGCCCGAACCCCGTGTTCCTGCGCAACCTCACCATCTTCCACATCATGAGCAAGACCTGGGCGGAGAAGACCAAGTCGCAGAACGTCCAGAACTACAAGGACAGGGAGGAAACCTACGCTTCGCGCAACGCCAACGGCACGGGCGCTTACATCATCAAGGGCTGGGAGCCGGACAAGCGCATCGTCATGCAGGCGAACCCGGGCTGGTGGGACAGGCGCGAGGGCAATGTCACGGAGGTGACCTACATCCCGATCAAATCCGACGCGACGCGGGTCGCCGCCCTGCTCTCGGGCGATGTCGACTTGGTGACGGACTTGCCGACGCAGGACGTCGCGCGCCTGCAGAAGGAGCCGAAGCTCAAGGTTCTCGAGGGAGCCGAAAACCGGACCATTTTCATCGCCATGGATGTCGGCAGCGCCGAGCTGAAGTACGCCAATGTCAAAGGCAAGAACCCCTTCAAGGACGTTCGCGTGCGCAAGGCGCTCAACATGGCGGTCGACCGCGAGGCGATCAGGCGCGTCACCATGCGCGGCTTGTCGATTCCCGCGGCGCTGATGATCGCCCCGAACGTGCACGGCTGGGCGAAGGACATTGATACGGTCATGCGTCTCGACGCCGGCGGCGCGAAGCAGCTGCTGTCGGACGCCGGCTATCCAAACGGCTTCGAGTTCACCCTGAACTGCCCGAACAACCGCTACGTGAACGACGAGGAGATCTGCCAGGCTCTCGTCGGCATGTGGGGCCGCATCGGCCTCAAGGTCAAGCTTGCCGCGGAGCCGATGTCGACGTTCATCGCCAAGGTGCAGAACTTCGATCCCAGCGTCTACATGCTGGGATGGGGCGTGGCGACCTTCGACGCGCTCTACATGCTGCAGGCGCTGGCGCGCACCAAGACCTCCGGTCCGGACGGCAGCTTCAATTTCTCGCGCGTCAGCGACCCGAACCTCGACCGGATCATCGACGCCATCAAGACGGAGACGGACGAGAAGAAACGCGACGCACTGATCCGCGACGCCCTCGTGATCGTGCGCGACCAGCACTACTTCGTGCCGCTGCACTACCAGATGCGGCCATGGGCGATGAAGAAGAACGTTTCGACGGTCTACCGCGCCAACGACGCGCCGGAGACGCGCTTCGCGCGGGTCGACTAGCGCCGCTACCTGGCCGGCACCTGGAAGAAGACCTCGTCGCCCTTCACCATGCCGAGCTCGTAGCGCGCGCGCTCCTCGATCGCGTCGAAGCCTTGCTTCAGGTCGCGCACCTCGGCGGCGAGCGCCGCGTTGCGCGTCTCGAGCGCGGCGTTGCCGCCGCGCCGCGCCTCCAGCTGCCGGTCGAGCTCCCAGACGCGCAGCCAGCCGCCCTTGCCCAGCCAGAGCGGGACCTGGATCGCGACGATGAGGCCGGCCAGGACGGCGGCGAGAGTTTTCATGCCCGGGAAGAGAAAACCTCCGCTCCCGGGTAGCTCACGGAATCGCCGAGGTCCTCCTCGATGCGCAGCAGCTGGTTGTATTTGGCGACGCGGTCCGAGCGCGACAGCGACCCGGTCTTGATCTGCAGCGCGTTGGCGCCGACCGCGAGGTCGGCGATGGTGGTGTCCTCGGTCTCGCCGGAGCGGTGCGAGATCACCGTGCCGTAGCCCGAGCGCTTGGCGAGCTCGATCGCGGCGAAGGTCTCCGAGAGCGTGCCGATCTGGTTGAGCTTGACGAGGATCGCGTTCGCCACGCCGCGGCGCACGCCCTCGCGCAGCAGCCGGGTGCTGGTGACGAAGACGTCGTCGCCCACGAGCTGCAGCCGGCTCCCGAGCCGGCCGGTGAGCAGCTTCCAGCCGTCCCAGTCGCCCTCGGCCATGCCGTCCTCGATCGAGACGATCGGGTAGCGCCCGGCGAGATCCGAGAGGTAATCCGTGAATTGCTCCGAGTTCAGGGTTTTTCCTTCTGAATCCAGAACATAGTGGCCATCCTGGAAGAATTCGGAGGCCGCGCAGTCGAGCGCGATCTGCACGTCCTGGCGCGGCGCGTAGCCCGCCGCCGCGACCGCCTCGAGGATCAGCTCGATCGCCGCGGCGTGGGTGGGCAGGTTCGGCGCGAAACCGCCCTCGTCGCCGACCGCGGTCGACATTCCCTTCGCATCGATCAGCTTGCGCAGGGACTGAAAAATCTCCGCCCCGCAGCGCAGGGCTTCCCGAAAGGACTTCGCGCCCACCGGCACGATCATGAATTCCTGGATGTCGAGGCTGTTGTTGGCGTGCGCGCCGCCGTTGATCACGTTCATCATCGGCACCGGCATCTGCATCGGCCCGGCGCCGCCGAGGTAGCGGTACAGCGGCAGCCCCGACTCCTCCGCCGCCGCCTTCGCCGCGGCGAGCGACACCGCGAGCGTGGCGTTGGCGCCGAGGCGCGACTTGTTCTCGCTGCCGTCGAGCTCCACCAGCGTCTTGTCGATGAACGCCTGCTCCGAGGCGTCCAGCCCTACGATCGCCTCGGAGACCTCGGTGTTGACCGCCTCGACGGCCTTCAGCACGCCCTTGCCGCCGTAGCGCCTGGCGTCGCCGTCGCGCAGCTCGATCGCCTCGCGGCTGCCGGTCGAGGCGCCCGAGGGCACCGCGGCGCGCCCCATCGCGCCGGATTCCAGCAGCACGTCGGCCTCGACCGTGGGATTGCCGCGCGAATCGAGGATCTCCCTCGCGACGACATCGACGATGGAACTCATCGCTTCTTCCTTTTCATTTTGTTTTCCGCCAGGCCCCTCTTCTTCACGGCGCCGTCGAGCTCGACCAGCGTCTCGAGCAGTTCCCGCATCATGCCCAGCGGCCAGGCGTTCGGCCCGTCCGAAAGCGCCTTGTCGGGATCCGGGTGGGTCTCCAGGAACAGCCCCGAAATGCCGCTCGCCACGGCGGCGCGCGCCAGCACCGGGATGAACTCGCGCTGGCCTCCCGAGCTCGCGCCCTGCCCGCCCGGCAGCTGCACCGAGTGCGTGGCGTCGAACACCACCGGGCAGCCCCATTCGCGCATGATCGCCAGCGAGCGCATGTCCGAGACGAGGTTGCCGTAGCCGAAGGCGAAACCCCGCTCGCAGACCAGGATGTTGTCCTTGCCGGACGCGGCCTTCGCCTTCTCGACCACGTTCTTCATCTCCTGCGGCGACAGGAACTGGCCCTTCTTGATGTTCACCGGCTTGCCCGCCGAGGCGACCGCGTGGATGAAGTCGGTCTGCCGGCACAGGAACGCCGGCGTCTGCAGGACGTCCACGACCGCCGCCGCCAGCGGAATCTCCTTCTCCGTGTGCACGTCGGTCAGCACCGGGACCTTTATGGCGTTCTTCACCCGGGCGAGGATATCGAGGCCCTTCTCCATGCCGAGCCCGCGAAAGGACTTGCCCGAGCTCCGGTTCGCCTTGTCGTACGAGGACTTGAAGATGAACGGAATGCCGAGGCGCCCGCAGATCTCCTTCAGCCGCCCGGCGGTCTCGAGCTGGAGCTCATGGGACTCGACCACGCAGGGCCCCGCGATCAGGAAGAGGGGCTTGTCGAGGCCGACTTCGAACCCACAGAGCTTCACGCCGCGACGACCGACAGGGTTCCGCCGGGGCGCTTCGCGCTCGCCCGGTACTTCAGCGCCGCGTTGACGAAGGCCTTGAACAGCGGGTGGCCGTTGCGCGGCGTGGAGGTGAACTCCGGGTGAAACTGCACGCCGAAGAAGAACGGGTGCGCGGGCAGCTCCATCATCTCCGGCAGCCTCTCGCTCGGGGTGCGCGCCGAGACCCGGTAGCCCCTCGCCTCGAGCTGCGGGACGTAGATATTGTTTACTTCGTAGCGGTGGCGATGCCGCTCATTGACCTCGGATCCATAAATTGAAAAAGCCAAAGTATCTTTTTCAACCGGGCATCTTTGTGCCCCCAGTCGCATCGTACCGCCGAGGTCGGA
>JBFLYF010000116.1:0-9285 GCA_040756795.1 Pseudomonadota bacterium | reverse complement strand
AAGGTCGGCCACGATGCCGCGGATGCTGCCGTCCGGGTTCTTCTGCACCAGCAGAAAATTCCCGTGGTTGACGCCGACGCGCAGCGTTCCGGTCGGAGCCAGCCCGTTTCTTGCTTTTTCCGGTGTCATCCTTGCACTCTCGAGATTGAAAGCATTCTTCTCGCCCGCTCGGGCAGCGAGCATCCTCTCAGGTCCGCCGCGCCGAGCTCCGTGACCACCACGCCGATCTCGCTTCGCGGGGTTGACACGGGTCCGGAAAGCCTTTCCAAGATTCTGGAAGCGGAAACGACGGTGATTGAAACACCCCCGCGCGACTGATTGGCCGCGCGCACGAAGTCGAGCGCGCCGCCGACCGCGCCGAGGTAGCCGCCGCGCGCCACCTCGGCGTTGACCTGGCCGGTGAGGTCCACCTCGATCGCGGAGTTGATCGCGACGAAGCGCTCGATGCCGGCGAGCACGCGCGGGTCGTGCGTGTACTCGATCGAGCGCAGGCGCACAGCGGCATTCTCGCGCGCATGGTCGAACAGGCGGCGCGTGCCGATGAGCATCGCGCAATCCGCCACGTCCACGGCACCGCGCTGCATCAGCTCCGCAACACCGTCGCCGATCGTGCCGGAGTGCACGCGCAGGCCCCTGCGCTCGAGCAGCGCCGCGCACACCGCGTCGGGCAGGCTGCCGAGACCGAACTCGAGCGTGGCGCGGTCGGGAATGAAGGCGCTGGCCTGGCGCGCAATGGCCTTGCCGGCTTCTCCCGGAATCGCGTTTGGCGCGAGCGCGGGCTCGCGGGAGCTCTCCACGATGGCGGCAAAATCCTCGCGCCTCAGCAATTTCTCGGAATGCGTCCATGGAACCCGGTCGTTCACCTCCGCCACCACCGCGCGCGCGACCTCGATCGCGGGGACCAGGTAGTCGGCGGCGAGGCCGAGACTGTGCTCGCCGCGCGCGTTCGGCGGGCTCACCTGCACCAGCACCACGTCGCAGGGGATTTTCCTTTCCCGCAGCAATCCGCCCAGGCGGGAGTAGGGATGCGGATGAATGTCGAGCACCCCCGCGCCGGCGAGCGCGCGGTTGTGCCCCGAGCCGCAATACGAGGCGAGGCGCAGCGCGTCGGCGTGCTCCGGCCGGAGGATCCCCGCGTAGTTGATGCCGAGGAATACCCGGGCGCCGCCGAACGAGGCGCGCTGCGCCACCAGCGCTTCGCTCAGCGTCTGCGGCTCGGCGCAGGCCTGGCCGAGGATCACGCCGTCGCCGGGGCGGAGGATCGAGGCGAGATCGAGCGGCATGCGGCGATGCTAACATCTGCGCTCTTTTCGCTTCGGAGAGGGAAATGCTGGACGACCAGGCGCTCGACACGATCTTCCGCAAGGCGCGGACCCACAACGGCTTCTCGGGAGAGGTGAGCGACGCGCAGCTGCGCGCGCTCTACGACCTGCTGAAGCTCGGCCCCACGACGATGAACACGCAGCCGGCGCGCTTCGTGTTCGTGCGCTCGAAGGAAGCCAAGGAGAAGCTGCGGCCCGCGCTCAGCCCGGGGAACCTGGAAAAGACCATGGCGGCGCCGGTCACCGTGATCGTCGCCTACGACCTGCATTTCTACGAGTTCCTGCCGAAGACCTTCCCGAACAACCCGAACGCAAGATCGGTCTTCGAGGGCAAGGACGCGACCAACCCGGTCGTCTGCCTGCGCAACGGCTCGCTGCAGGGCGCCTACCTGCTGATCGCCGCGCGCGCGCTCGGCATCGATACCGGGCCGATGTCGGGCTTCGACAATGCCAAGGTGGACGCGGCCTTCTTCCCCGACGGGCGCTGGAGGTCGAATTTCCTGTGCAATCTCGGCAAGGGCGATCCCGCCAAGGTCTTCCCGAGAAATCCCCGCCTCACCTTCGAAGAGGCTTGCCGGGTCGTGTGACCGGCCGCGCGCCCTTCTCGTCGAACTCGTAGTGCAGCACCAGCAGGTCGCGCACCGGGCCGGCGAGGCGCAGCTTCACCGCCCATTCGCCCGTCATCTCGAGGTCGAGCTTCGCCCGGTACTCGCCGGGCTTCGCGCCGGGCGTCGCCTTCACCGGCCTGGTATTGTGCGCCATCGGCATCGAGGGCATGTCGGCGCCGACCGTGATTTGAACGCCCTCGAGCGGGGCGCCTTTGCGCTCCAGGCGAATGACGCAGTCATAGATGAAGTCTGTCTTTGTCGCCACGCACTGAAGCGTCGCGCCCGCCTTCTGTGAAAAGGCGCTGCAAGAGTAAAGACAGAAAATCAGGAAAAGCGCGACCTTAGCCAATGCACCACCTTTTCATCCAGCAGGCCGCGCGGCCGATACACGAGCAGCACGGCCACCAGGGCGCCGAACACCGTCATGCGGTAGCCCTCGAAAACGCGGCTGCCTTCGAGCGCGCCGATATCGAGCAGCACGCCGAGCAGCGGTCCGGCCGCGGTTCCCAGGCCGCCGATCAGCGCGTAGGCGAGGCTGTGCACCCCGAGCATGATGTCGAAGTTGCGCGGCTCGATGTAGGTATTGTGATGCGCGAAGAGGACTCCGCCAAGCGCGGCGAGCGCGCCCGCCGCGGCCGCCGCGCCGAGCTTGACGCGATCGACGTCGATGCCGACGCTGGCGGCGAGCTCCGGGTCCTGGCCCACCGCCCGCACCGCGGCCCCGAGGCGCGATCTTTCCACGGCGAGAAAGACCGCGAGAACCGCGAGCAGCAGCCCCCAGACCAGCGCGAGGTAGGCCTCGGGCTCGATGCCCGCCTCGAGCACCCAGCGGATGCTGCGGAAGCCCTGCGTGCCGTCCGGCCCCACCGTGTCGCCCTCCACCTCGCGCTGGAAATGCAGCAGCTCGAAGAGGATCCTCGCCATCTCGGCCGCGGCGAGCGTCGCCATGGCGAAATACAGGCCCTTCATGCGCAGCGTCGGCAGCCCCACGAGGAACTGCGCGGCGGCGCCCGCCGCCATCGCCGCGAGCGCCGCCGCGGGCAGCGGCCAGCCGAACATGGCGGTCAGCATGCCCCCGGCGTACGCGCCGACGCCGAAGAACGCCTGCTGCCCGAACGACATCTCCCCGGCGAGCAGCAGCAGGTAGGCCGAGAGCGCGACGAACGAGAACAGCGCGACGTTCGTCAGGACGCCGATCGTGTAGTCTTCCACGCGCTCATCCAGGCGGGGTTGAGGGCGAGCAGCACGAACAGCAGCAGGTAGGCGAGCAGGTCGCGCATCTGCGGGCCGAAGAACCACTGGCTGTGCGCCTCGATGACGCCGAGCACGAGCCCGCCGGCGACCGCGCCGGGCAGCGAGCCCAGGCCCCCCAGCATCATCGCGACCAGGCCCTTGAGGGTCGACCACATGCCGAGCATCGGCGTCACCTGCTCCTGGCTCGCCGCGATCAGGTAGCCGGCGAGGCCGCCGATCGCCGAGGCGAGCGCGAACACCAGCACGAACACGCGGCCCGCGCCGATCCCCGCGAGCTGCGCGGCGACCGGCTGGTCGACCACCGCGCGCACCGCCAGGCCGAAGCGGGTGCGATACAGCGTCCACCACAGGAGCGCGCAGACGAGCGCGGCGGCGAGCAGCATCGCGAGCGCCTCGACGCGCATGCTCAGCGGGCCGAGCGCGAGCGGCCCGCCCCCGTAGAGCGCCGGAAAGGGGTACAGGTGCCTGGGGAGCAGCACCGTCGCCAGCTCCTCGAACTGCATCCACAGCGCGAAGCTCGCCACCATCGCGGCGATGCCCGATCCGCCGCGATGCGGGGCGAAGCAGAGCCGCTCCACGTACGCACCCGCGAGGACCGTCGCCGCCACGGTGACGATCAGCAGGAGCAGCAGATTGGAATGGAAGGCGAGGGACACCCAGGTCGCCCCGTAGCAGCCGAACATGATCGCCGGGCCGTAGGACAGGTTGACCCTGCGCAGCACCCCGAAGATGAGCGTGAAGCCCAGCGCGAGCAGCGCGTAGGCGGCGCCGAAGGTCAGGCCGTCGATGGTGTTCTGGGCGAGATCTGCGAGCATCGCCGCCGCCCGCGCGCCGTCAGCCCCTGGCGGAGCCGAGATAGGCGCGGCGGATGACCTCGTCCTCGGCGAGCGAGCCGGGATCGCCGCTGAAGGTCACCTTGCCCTGCTCGATGAGGTAGAAGTGCTGCGCCACGCGCAGCGCCATGTGCGCGTTCTGCTCGACGAGGAAGATCGTGGTGCCCTCGCCGTGCAGCTCGGCGATGATGCGGAAGATCTCCTCCACGATCAGCGGCGCGAGGCCGAGCGAGGGCTCGTCCATGAGCAGCAGCTTCGGCCGGGACATGAGCGCGCGCGCCACCGCGAGCATCTGCTGCTCGCCGCCAGAGAGCGTTCCGGCGTCCTGGGCCTGGCGCTCCCGCAGCACCGGGAAGCGGGCGAACAGCCGCTCGATGTCGGCCGCGATCTCTCCGGCGTCGGCGCGCTGGTAGGCGCCCGCGAACAGGTTGTCGCGCACCGTCATGCTGGGGAACACGAGCCGGTTCTCCGGCACCAGCGCCATGCCGCGCGCCACGATCGCGTTGGGCGCGCGTCCCGCGATCTCCTCGCCGGCGAGCCGGATCGAGCCGCTCTTGGGCTTGAGCACGCCGGCGGCGGTCAGCATCAGGGTCGTCTTGCCGGCGCCGTTGGGGCCCAGCAGGCAGGTGATCGAGCCCTGCGCCACTTCGAGCGAGACGCCCTTCAGCGCCTCGATCTTGCCGTAGGCGGTGACGACGTCGCGCACCTCGAGCAGCGCGCCGCTCACGACGCCTCGCCCCCGAGGTAGGCCTTGCGCACCAGCGGATCGCGCTGGATCTCGGCGGGCGTGCCCTCGGCGATCTTCTGGCCGAAATTGAGCACCGCGATGCGGTCGGTGACGCCCATCACCAGCTCCATGACGTGCTCGACCAGCAGCACGGTGACGTCGCGCTCGCGGATCCTGACGATGCGCTCGCGCAGCTGGCCGATCTCCTCGCTGTTCATGCCGGCGGCGGGCTCGTCGAGCAGCAGCAGGCGGGGGCGCGCGGCGAGCGCGCGCGCCAGCTCCAGGCGGCGCTGCTCGCCGAAGGCGAGATTGGAGGCGAGCTCGTCGCGCTTGTGCGCGAGGCCCGAGAACTCGAGCAGCGGCACGATCTCCTCGCGCGCGCCGCGCCGGCCGCCGAACCAGCGCCGCAAGAAGCCGCGCCGCGCGCGGTCCTCGAGCGAGTTCTGCGCCACCCACAGGTTCTGCCAGACCGTGAGCTGGCCGAACAGGCGGATGTTCTGGAACGTGCGCGCGATGCCGCGCGCCAGGCGGGCGTGCGTCGGCAGGCGCGCGATGTCGTCGCCCTCGAACAGGATCTGCCCGCCGCTCGGCGCGAACAGCCCGGTGACCAGGTTCACCGTGGTGCTCTTGCCCGAGCCGTTCGGCCCGATCAGGCCTACGATCTCGCCCTTGGCGACGCGCAGGTCGAGCTGGTCGAGCGCGCGCACGCCGCCGAAGCGGCGCGAGAGCTTCCTCAGCTCAAGCACGGTCCTTCCCCAGCGCGAACCAGCGCGCGAAGCGCTTGAGCATCTGCGCGTCGAGAAATCCCGAAGGGCGCACCACCATCGCCACGATGATCAGCGCGCCGAACAGCAGGTTCCTCCAGTCGCCGAGGAAGCGCAGCCCCTCGACCAGGAAGCCCTGCACGAAGATCACCGCGGCGAGCGTGCCGAACACGCTCGCCATGCCGCCGATGATGGGGTAGGCGACCGCGAACACCGATTGCAGCACGCCGAACGTGAGATGCTCGATGTGGGTGGTGTAGTGCGCGTACAGGCCGCCCGCGAGGCCGGCGATCGCGCCGCCGGCGGTCATGGCGCTCACCTTGACGGCGGTCAGATTGATGCCGACCGACTGCGCCGCGAGCTCGTCGTCGCCCACCGCGCGCAGCACCGCGCCGTAGCGCGAGCGGTCGAGCCACCACACCAGCGCCATCACCAGGATCACGATCGCCCACACGAACAGCATGACGTCGAACGTGGTCCAGCCGTTCTCCGGGAAGTAGCGGATCTGGCGGAAGCCTTCGGGCCCGAGCGGCCCGACCTTGACGTTGCCCTTCTGCACCTGGTAGTCGAAGTTGAAGAAGAACAGCCGCACCGCCTCGCCGAAGGCGAGCGTCGCGATCACCAGCATCAGGCCGCGCACGCGCAGCGCGGGAAAGCCCACCAGTCCCGCGAACAGCGCCCCGATCACGGCGCCGGCGACGAGCGCCGGCACGATGTGCCAGCCCCACAGCACCGTGAGCATGGCCGAGGCGTAGGCGCCGAGCGCGTAGAACGCGGCCTGGGCGATGCTCATCTGCCCGGTCTGCAGGATGACGTAGGCCGACAGCCCGAGCAGCGTGTGCACGCCGATGATCTGCACCAGGCCGAAATAGAATTCCATCGCCTAGTCGCGCCCGGAGTGACGCGCGAAGATGCCGTAGGGGCGGAAGACCAGGAAGGCGAACATCAGCAGCATGACGTAAAGGTCGCGCTCGGTGACCCCGCGCAGGTACTGGAAGGTGTTCTCCAGCCCGCCGACCAGCAGCCCGGCGACGATCGCGCCGGGCACGCTGCCGAGGCCGCCGATCACGGTGACGATGAGGCCCTTCACCGTGAGCGGGCCGGTGATCAGGATCGAGAGCGTGCCGACCGCGGAGCACACCAGGGCGCCCGCGATGCCGCCGAGCAGCCCCGTGATCACGAAGGTGAGCGCGTTCACCTGCGTGACTTGGATGCCGCAGAGCTGCGCGGCGACCGGCTGCTGCGCGACCGCGCGCGTGGCCAGCCCCAGGCGCGTGCGATACAGCAGGGCGAGCAGCGCAGCCATGGCGATCACGCTGACGAAGAACACGAAGATCAAATCGCCGCGCACCGAAAGTGCGCCCAGGCGCACCATCTGGTCGCCGAAATCGGTGGCCGGATAGTTCTGCGGCGCGCCCTGCGTGGCGTGCGAGATCAGCTCGTCGACCAGCAGCAGCATGCCGATGGTCGACATCAGCGTCGCGTTCTCGTTGCCGAGCGGGATCAGGTGGAAGCAGATGAGGTAGACCAGCAGGCCGAACACGCCGCCGAGCAGGAAAGACAGCCCGAACACCAGCCAGGCGGATTCGGCGCCGACCAGGCTGCCGATCACCAGCGCGACATACGCCGCGCCGATCGAGGCGCTCGCGTAGGCCATGTTGATCTTGTGCATCACGCCGAACACCAGCGTGAAGCCGATGCCGATCAGGGCATAGGTGGTGCCGTAGAGGATGCCGTCGACGACGACCTGGAAGAACTCGAACATGTCAGCGCGAAAAAAACCCGCCCCGCAGGAACGGGGCGGGTCTTCCTCCGGTAACGCGCCGGCCGCGCGCTACAGCGGGTTGTGCAGCACGACCCAGTCGGTGCCCTTGGCGTGCACGAACACGTAGGGCTTGTCCGCCTCGCGGTCCTCGGTGCGCTTGGAAACGCCGAGCAGCCCCTTGGTCGTCTTGAGCTGCGCGAGCGCGTCGCGGATCTTGCGGCGGTCGGCCTGGATCGAGGCGGGGTCCTTCTTGCCCGAGATGCCCGCGCGCTCCATGACCTCCTTGAGGATGAAGACGTTCTCCCAGGCCGCCATGCTGTGCAGGTCGGCCGCGCCTTTCTTCTTCGCGGTCTGCTCGGAGGCGAACTTCGCTTCCTTGTTCACCGGCGCGAAGCTGGTCGGGATGATCAGCCCCTGGGCCTGCTTGGCGCAGCCCTGCAGCGTCTCCATGCTCGAGGTGCTGGTGAGGCCGACCACGACCTTGGGCTTCACGCCCTGGCGCTGCATCTCCTTCAGCACGCCGCAGGTCGTGAACGGATGCGCGGCGATCGCCAGGATGTCGGGGTTCGCTTTCTTGATCTCGCGCACCTGGGTCGAGAAGTTGGTGTCGTTCAGCAGCCACTTGGACTCCCCGAGCACCTTGTAGCCGTTGGCGCCCGAGCGGTCCTTCATCACCAGGTACCAGGAGGCGCGCGAATGCGCGAAGTCCTCCTCCACGCCGCCATACACGGTGTTCAGGTTCGGGTGCTTGGTCTTCAGCCAGTAGAAGAGCGAGGAATACATGGTGAACTCGCTCGGCACGTTGCGGAACGACCACTCCGAGATCTTCGCCAGGCCGCCCTTGATGGCGACGTCGGTCAGGATCGGGAACTGCAGCCCGGTGTCGCCCTTGTCGTCGACCTTCTTCTGCAGGATGCCATAGAGCGGCTCGGCGACGTTCGAGCAGGTGGGCCCGATGGCGACCAGCGCGTCGGTGCCCGCGATGCGGCGCACCACGGAAATGCCTTCCTCGGCGTTGCAGCGGTCGTCGAGGTAGTCGGCGGCGACCAGCTTCGCCTTGCTGCCGTCGGCGAGCTTCACGCCGCCCGCCTTGTTGACCTCCTCGACCGCGGCGTTGATCGCCGCTTCGCTGTTGATGCCGAACAGGCGCAGCACGCCCGATTTCACGCCGAACCCGGCGATCTTCACGGTCTTCTCCTGCGCGAGCGCGTCGCCCTGCACGGTGATGCCGGCGGCGAACACGGCCGCGACTGCCAGTGCGATCTTCGTCATGGAACCCCCTCCGTTGGGTAACGGATGCAAGTTACGACCGCCTTGGGTTAAAGTCAACGCGAGCGCGTGCCTATTGCGCCGCACAAACCAGTGGGAGGGTTCCGATGATCACCGCCATCGTGCGTTACAGGCTGCCTGCTTCGATCGATCACGACGCCTGCCTCGCGCACTTCGCCAAGATCGCGCCGGGCTTTCGCGCCGCCCGGGGACTGCTCAGCAAGCATTTCATCTGGAGCGAGCGCGGCGTCGCCGGCGGGGTCTACCAGTGGGAAACGCTCGAGGACGCCAAAGCCTTCTACTCGGGGCCGTGGCTGAAGGGCATCGTCGAGCGCTACGGCATGGAGCCCGAGATCGAGTTCTTCGAGGTATTCGCGGTCACCGACAACGCCGCCGGCACCGTAAAGGTGCACGGCGTGGCGCGCCAGAAGGCCGCCTGACATGGCGAAGAAAAGCAAGCCGGCGCCAAGGAACCGCTGGGCGAGCCTCGGGCCCGGTCCCGCCAACTTCGCTCCGCTCTCGCCGGTTTCCTTCCTGCCGCGCGCGGCCGAGATCCATCCCGACCGGGTCGCGGTGGTCCACGGTTCGCTGAGACTTTCCTACCGGGAATTCTTCGAGCGCGCGAAGCGGCTGGCTTCGGCGCTCGCGAAGCGCGGGGTCGGCAAGGGCGACGTGGTGTCGGCGATGCTGCCCAACGTCCCGGCGATGCTCGATGCGCACTACGGCGTGCCGATGCTCGGCGC
>JBFLYF010000115.1:0-9352 GCA_040756795.1 Pseudomonadota bacterium | reverse complement strand
GAGCAGAAGTGGTAAGTCGCGCCGCCGTGCTCGACGCTTCCCGCGGCGGTCGCGGGCTCGACCGTCATGCCGCAGACAGGGTCAATCGCCATCGCGGGGTTCGATCAGCGCAGCTTCCAGCGAAATACGCGCGGTCCCGCTTCTCCGGGCCGCTGCAGCCGCAGCTCGACGCTCGCAGGCGAAGCCGTGGCCGGCTCGAAGCGCAACAAACCCTTGCGATGATGCCCGCCGGGACCGTCGCCTTGCCAGCCGGTCGGCGAGGATGGCGCACCGCCGTCGGCCACGATTACGGCAGCTTTCAACAGGTCGTCGTTCAGGTCCTGCGAGTGGGTATCGAAAACGATATCGAACTCCCATTGCGCGCCAGAGAAGCTGCGCGGCGTGACTTTGACCGTGACGCCGGACTGCCTGCTGGTCTGCGGCGGAAGGTTCCCGGCGGCGAACGCGTTTCCGGCCAACGCGATGACCAGCAACGGCGCGAGGACGCGAGCGATTAGGCGATGCATTGTGCATGCTCCCTGGAAGCCTTGAAGAGCTTGTTGCCTACGTAGGCGATTCCGGCCAGGTTGAAAAGCAGCCCAACCCAGAACAGCTCGACCTGGAACTGGGCGGCGAACGCGACCAGGCCGGTCGCCCCGAGCACCGGCGCTACGTTCGCCAGATAGTGCGCGCAGCACGAGATCATCGCCACGGTCGAGGTCGTGCCCGAGGCCGCGACCACGGCGCCGGTATCCTTGGCGCGGCTGACGACCTGGCGCAGTCGCACGAAGAGCGCGACCTGGATGCCGAAGCCCACTGCGAGCGGCACGATGAAGAACCAAAAATCGGCGAACTGGCTGACGGTGAAGCTCCAGCCCGATACCAGCGTGAGCACTCCGAAATACGCCGCCAGCAGCGCGCCGAAGGCGAGCGCGCCGAACGCCGAGGGCCGTGCAATCGAAACGGACCCGTTCATGATCGCGCTCATGGGCCGAGATCCCGCTTCTTCTGCTCGAACTCGTCCTTGCCGATCTCGCCGCGCGCGTAGCGCTCCTTGAGTATTTCCAGCGCGCTGGCGCCCGCGCCGCGTCCTTCCGGTGCACCGGAGCGGAAAAGCCATTTCGCGAGCACGGCAATGCCCAGCACGATCAGCACCCACCACAGCACCGTGTGCACTACGCCGAACATTCCCCAGCCCCAACCCCAGCCCATCGTTCCCATGTCACCCCACATGCCGTTCTCCTTTCAGGCTTGCCGAGAACACCATCGATGCGCCAGCGCCTATCGAGAGAGTCCGCGAACATCGTTTTGGTTCCTGCATGGCGTCTCAGCAGCATCGCTTCATCTGCTGTTCGAGGTTCTTGACGACTTCCTCGTCGGCCCGCGCGAGGCGCGGCGCCCGAAGGAATGTTGCCGAGAGCACCGCGAGCGCAACGGCAGCCGCAGCGGCGACCCCCCAGCGCTCTTCCACGATGCCGTAGGCGGCAACGATGCCCGCCGGAAGGGCGAGCGTCTTCCACAGCAGCAACGAGCGTCCTTGTGCGAAGCGGCTCTCGACCTGGCCGGCGATCCCGACCGCCGACGCGCCGAGCAGCACCGCGAGCATCGTCGCATCGATCGGCAGGCCGGCGAAGCGCGCAACGAGCATCCAGAGCCAGGTGCCCGCGACCCCGATGCAGATCGGGCAGAGCGCGGAGCGCAACGCCCTGCCCGCGAGCCACGCCAGGCCCGCAAGCACCAGAATCGATACGATCGGGATGGCGATGCTCATGGCAACGTCATAGCGCAAAGATCAGCATTCCGAGCGCCACCATGGCGCCGCCGCCGCCCAGCCGCATCGCACGCCGCTTCCGTTGCTGCCAGTCCTGCATCTTGCCGAGCAGCGATGCGTCGCTCGCCACCAGCAGGATCAGCACCAGCGGCAGGATGAAGATGGCGTTGTACAGGGCGAGATAGCCGACACCGGTGTAGTACGTCGCCTGATCGTGCAGCAGGCCGATGACCATCAGGTACGGGCCGCCGGTGCAGGGAAACTCGCAAAGACCGACCAGACCGCCGAGCAGGAACGCGGTCGGCACCGAAGCACGCTCCATGAGCAGCGCGATCCTGTGGTGCGCAGTCTGAGGGATCGCCAGCTTGATCGGAAAGGCGGGAACGAACTCGTTCGTCACGTTGATCAGGCCGAGCGCGATCAGCAGCGCGGCACCGAGGTTGCCCATGAAATGCGGCGTATCGAAGATGTGCAGCGCCTGCAGCAGGCCGAGTCCGATCAGCAGATAGACGATCAGGATCCCGGCGATGTAGGCGCTGCCGATCTGCAGCACGTTCGAGCGCAGCTTGCCGATGCTGAGCAGGAAGGCGATGGTGAGCAGCAGGACCGAGAAAGCGCAGGGATTGATGCTGTCGATGAGCGCCGCCGTCGCCACCAGCGGCAGCAGCCACCTGCCGCCGTCGCTCACGTTCCAGAGCGCCGTCGTGCCGAAGCTGCCGAGCTTGAACGCGGCGACAAGCGCGGCGAGCGACAATCCGGCCGCGACGAGGAGCCCCAGCTTCCGGGTCACGGGTCAGGGCCTCACGTTGGCGGCGAAGTGCAGTTCGAGCCGCTGACCGGAGTCGCCTTCGATGATGACGACTCGCTGCGTAGGCCCCAGGCCCGCCGGACCGTGCGCCGCCGGATCGAAGACCGCGTCGATGTAGGCCGCCTCTCCCGGCTTGAGAGATTCGTTGACCGGGGGCACGAAACCGTGGCCCGGCATGCCGTAGGTGTTGATCACTTTCATCCCCTTGACCAGCGTCGCGGTCGTGCACATGCACGAGGTGTAGATCTTGCGGATGAGCACCGGGGCGTCGCTCTCGTTCCGGAACCAGAAGCGATGCGTCACCTTTCCCGCCGCCATGGAGATGGAGCCGAAGTCGAACGCGTTCTCGCGGGCCTTCAACCCGCCGGCCGCGGAGGCGGTGGCAATCGGGACGGCCGTCGCGGGAAGCGCGGCGGCCGGCGACGGACCCGCAGAACCCCCTGGCGCGCTGCCCGGTCTTGCGACCACGATGGCGACCCCCAGCGCGATGACGATGACGGCGGCGAGCATCAGGTTCCAGTAGGTCTTGCGCTCGGGCGAGAGCGTTGCATTGCGCGTCATGAGTTTCTCCCTTCTGCGGTCATTCCTCTTGCAGCCGGCGCAGCAGCGGCAGCAAGCGTTGCTCCACGATCGGGCGCGTGATCGCGCCGATCACCTTGTCGCGGATGAAGCCGCGCTTGTCGATCACGTAGGTCTCGGGCACTCCGTAGACGCCCCAGTCGATGCCCACCCGGCCGTTCAGATCCGCGCCGGTGCGCGTGTACGGGTCGCCCAGCCCGTCCAGCCAGCGCGCCGCGTCGGCGGGCGCGTCCTTGTAGTTCAGGCCGTGGATCGGCGCCACGCGCTGCTTGGCAAGCTCCATCCACAGCGGATGCTCCTCGCGGCACGCGGTACACCAGGAGGCGAAGACGTTGACGATCGAGACTTCGCCGCGCAGGTCCTCGCTCGCGAGACCGAGCGAGCGTCCCATCACCGCGGGCAGCCGGAACTGCGGCACCGGCTTGCCGACGAGCGGCGACGGGATCTCGCGCGGGTTGAGCGTCAGGCCGACGCCGAGAAACACACCGAGGACCGCGAAAAGCGCGAGCGGCCCGAACCAGACCCAGCGCGTTCCCGGCGCCGCCCTGGGCTCAGCGGCCGCGCCAGCCGCGCCCGAGCTGCTTGCGCTGCTCATCGGTGAGCACTGCGTCGATGCGCTTGCGCGCCTCGAGCCCGTACTCGAACATCGCCTTGTGGGCGGTGTTCATCGCTTCGTACGCCTTGCGCGCGGCGCCATCATCGAGCTTGCCCGACGACTCCTGCTCGTACAGCTGGAAGCGCTGGTCATGGATCTTGCCCATCAGCTCCCATTGCTTGCGCGAAACGTCCTTCTGGATCTCGGCGATCTTGGCTCTTTGCTCGTCGGTGAGGTTGAGACCACCGTAGCCGCCGGGCCCATAGCCCCACATCATTCCCGGGCCCATGCCGTAGCCGCCCATCATTCCGGGACCCATGCCGTAGCCCGAGCCGTAGCCACCACCGGGACCGTAGCCCCCCATCATGCCGGGACCCATGCCGTAGCCCGGGCCGTAGCCACCACCGGGACCGTAACCGCCCATCATGCCGGGACCCATCTGCGCCCAGGCGGCTGCCGAGAAAAGCGCGGCGACGGCCGCCGCGGCGATCAGTTTGCGTTTCATGACTTGCTCCTTTCAGTTGAATAGGTTGAATACCCGCGGCCGAAGCCGCTGCGCGACCGCGAAACAGCCTCGGCCGCGCGATGAAACGACGAACGGGTGTTCGCTCAGCGCAGGATGCGCGCCGAGCGGATGTAGTAGGAGAGACTCCTGGGATCCGAGCGGAAAGGTGTTGCTGCCGCCCGGGAAAGGACCGGCACCGCCCAAAGCATGAATACGGCGGCCAGGAGGGCAAGCTTCCCGCCGTCCGGCGTCAAGGCCCACGCCTTCGAAACCGTGGCCAGCGTTCCGCTCTCGGCGCTCACGCAGCAGGTCGAGGCGCTGCTGTCGTGTCCGCCGACGGAATGGCCGAGTGCCGCCGTCATCGCCGCGTGCAGTGCACCGCCGCTCGTACCGGCGGCCTCGCACAGCGGGCGCGCGCCGATGAAAAGCATCGCGACCAGTGCGAGGGCGACGAACCAGGCGCGGCGCCGCATGGCCGTCAAAGCCCTTCCTCCGCGAATTGCGCGTCCTGGCCGTGTCGCCATGAGCCCATGTTCCCTTGGACCACATGTTGGCAGCATCGGCAGGGCCGGGTTTGACCCATGTCAAAGGGCGAGCACGAGCTGCGGGATCCCCGCCGCGTGCAGACGAGGTTCATCGGGTCAGTTCGCGATCTCGATGCGCGAGGCGGTGAAAGCGCCGCCGAACTGGCGCTCCTCGCTCAGCGAGCCCCTCGGTAGGACTCGGGCAGCGCGATCGCGCGGCCCGTCACCGGGCCCTCGTAGGCGATCTTCCAGCGCCCGGATTCGAGCACCCAGTACTGGCGCTTGCGCGTGCGCTGCGAGAGGTTGTTCGAGCGGTAGTCCTGCTCGAAGCTCACCGACATCATGTCGCCCGCCCCGGGGTAGCGGAACGCGCTCAGGCCGTTGAGCGCCACCTTGATCCAGCGCTTCGCGCCATTGACGCGCCGCTTGTGCGCGCCCCAGGCCGCGCGGTCCATGTCCGATGAGCGGAAGCCCGTCGCGTAGTGCGCCAGGTAGCGCTCGGCGTCGCGGCTCTCCCAGTCGCCGCGCCAGGCTTCGAGCGCCTCGAGGAACGCGTCGCGCTCGTTTCTGAGCTTCTGCGCCGGCACCCACTCGATCCGGTCGGCGATGATCACCGGGGTCTCTCCCGTCTGCACGCGTTTCGAGAGCTCCGCGATGTCGGGGTTCGCCAGCGCGACGCAGCCGTCGCTCGCCTGCGGCGGGCGTGCATAGGTGTCGGAAGGCACGCCGTGCAGCCAGATGCCGTAGCCGGTGCGCCCGCGCATCCGGTCCCACTCGTTCGGATAATCGATCGGGAACGCCCCCCAGCCGTACAGATCCGGCAGCCTCTTGCCCGGAATGTGCGAAATCACGCGGTAGACGCCGATCGGCGTCTTCTTGTCCCCTTCGCGCTCCTTGGCGATACCGTACTTGCCGATCGTCGTGTAGTAGTCGTCGGCGAGGCGCCAGCCGCCGTTCGCGTTCTCGTAGACGTAGACACGCGAAAGACCGGTATCGATCACGATCGCGTTCTTCGTCTGCGGCGCGGCGCGCAGCAGGTAGCGCGGCACGATGCCGTCGGACGGATGCACGTCGCGCGCGCGCAGGCGCTTGAGCGCCTCGGTGCGCAGCTCGTCGAGCCGCTCGCCATTGACGTGCTTGGTGTTGCCGAAGCCCGAGATCGGGCGCGCGCGCGCGAGCAGCAGGTCGCCGCGCACCAGGTACGCGAGCCGGAAGTTCGGGTAGCGCGCGAGGATCGAATCCACCTCTGCGAGCGCCGAGTCGATTCCATTCAAGCGCAGCGTGGTCAGCGCCCTTTCGAGCTGCGCGTCTGCGCGCGTCGACGAGCCGTTCTGCGAGGGATGCTGATTGCCGGCGAGCACGGGCGCGGCGAGCGCGAGCGCGGCAGCGGCGAGGAACCGGGTCATCGGGGCAAATCTTCTCATGAAATCATGTGCCTGAGCGCGCCGGGCATTGTAGCGGAATGCGGGAATGCGATGTCGTGGCGCGGTGTTCACCCGCCTTAGAGGAGGAAGCCATGTCAATTTTCAAGCTCGCCGCCGCCCTCGCGGCAGCAGTCGGGATCGCCGCTGTCAGTCCCGCCGCGCTCGCCCAGGCGGGCAACGTCAAGCTGGAGTGGATCACCTGGTCGTTCTTCCGCATCACCACGCCCGGCGGCAAGGTGATCCTCACCAACCCCTGGATCACCGGCAACCCGGACGCCGCAGCCGGGATCGGGCTCGAGGAGGTCGGCAAGGCGGACTTGATCCTGTTCACCGATGCGCACCGCGACGAAGTGGGCGACACCGTGACGATCGCCAAGACGAGCGGCGCGCGCGTGGTCACGCCCGCGTTCGAGGCGGGCACCCTGCTCGTCAACTGGGGCGTACCCGCGGAGCAGGTCATGCGCCGCAACCCGGGCGGGCGCTTCGGCTGGGAAGGCATCACAGTGCGCGTGGTCGGCTCGGTGCACGGCTCGGGCGGCACCGATCCTTCGTCGAAGTTCCCGGTCTACGGCGGCGTCGCCGCGGGGTTCATGATCACGTTCGAGAATGGCTACACCCTCTATTTCATGGGCAGCTCGGCGGCGACCCAGGACATGGCGCTGTGGGCGGATCTCTACAAGCCCGACGCGATGATCTTTCTCATGCACCCGGCCGGCGAGCCGCTCGATGCCGCGACCGCGGTGAAGCTCGTCGCATCGAAGAGCCCGAACCTGAAGGCGCTGATTCCCCACCACCACCGCGTCACCCCCCCGCCCGGGACGCCGGGCGCCGCAGAGATGCGCAAGGCGCTCGATTCGCTCGGAGTCAGCCTCCCGATCACGATGCTCGCTCCGAAGCAGGCGATCGAGCTGAAGAAATAGGCCACAGCGGCCGCGCCCGCGCACGGTCCGATTCTCGGGATGGCGCCACCCGTCGGCGCTACTTCGCCGTCTCGATCGCCGTCACGGTGAGCGCGCCGCCGAGCTTCTCGGCCTGGAACTTCACCTTGTCGCCCGGCTTGACCTGCTCGAGCATCGCCGGGTCCTTGACCTGGAACACCATGGTCATCGCCGGCATGTCGAGACTCTTGATGGGGCCGTGCTTGAGGGTGATCTTCTTCGCGTCCCTGTCCACCTTGCGGACCTCGCCATCGGTAAGCGCCGGACCTTGCGCAAAGGCGAATCCCGACGCAAGTGCAACCGCATAAAGCCATATTTTCGAGTTCATTCCGTGCTCCTTCATTTGACGATGATCTTCGAAATCATGCCGGCTTCCATGTGCCCGGGCATCAGGCAGGCGTAGTGGAACTCGCCGGAACGCGTGAACTGCCACGTCATCTCGCCTTCCTTCCCTGGCGCGACGTGTGCCATGTAAGGCTCGTCGTGCTCCATCTCGGGGTGCCTCCTCATGAGCGCGGCGTGCTGCTTGAGCTCCTTCATGGTGCCGATCACCATCTCGTGCATCACGCCGCCCTCGTTGCGCACCACGAAGCGGACGGTCTCGCCCCTCTTCACCTCGATGTCGCCGGGCATGGCGTGCGGGCGGACGCCCGGCGCGATGTCGGTCCTCTGACCGAAGCGCGGGGCGATCGCGACGAATTGCATCTTGTCGTTCATCGCGACGTGGATGGTACGGTCGGCATTTCTCGGGTTTCCGGCGCGACCGAACCGCATATCCGGCATCTTCGAGTCGTCGACCGCCGCGGGCTTGCCGTGCCCGCTCCCGCCGTGGCCGAAAGCGGCCGGGACGAACACGATCATGGATGCCGCGATCAAGGCCGCCGCAATGGGTGTTACCTGGTGCATCACGCTGCTCCTCTTGGTGGTTGAGAGATTCATCAATGCCGGCCGGTGCCGCGCGCCGGCTTTCTTGCTCTGAACGCAAGCTCGGCCGGGCCCGCCGACAGCGGCTTGCCTCGCTCCGCTGCCGGCGGAGCGCCTTTTGCCTCATAAGCGACGGTCCCCGGCGGGTGCTTGTACCAGCCGGGGTCCCTGTAGTCGTTGCGCGCGAGGCCCTCGCGCACCTTGACCACGGTGAACATGCCGCCCATCTCGAGCGGTCCGAAGGGCCCGGCGCCGGTCATCATCGGCAGCGTGTTCTCGGGCAGCGGCATCTCCATCTCTGCCATGTCGGCCATGCCGCGCTCGCCCATCACCATGTAGTCGGGCACGAGCTTCACGATCTTGGCCGCCACCTCGCGGTGGTCCACGCCGATCATGGTCGGCACGTTGTGGCCCATCGCGTTCATGGTGTGGTGCGACTTGTGGCAGTGGAACGCCCAGTCGCCCGGCTCGTTCGCCACGAACTCGATCGCGCGCATCTGGCCGATCGCCATGTCCACCGTCACCTCGGGCCAGCGCGCCGCCTTCGGCACCCAGCCGCCGTCGGTGCCGGTGACCTCGAATTCGTAGCCGTGCAGGTGGATCGGGTGGTTGGTCATGGTGAGGTTGCCCATGCGGATGCGCACCCGATCGCCCCTGCGCACCACCAGCGGGTCGATGCCCGGAAACACGCGCGTGTTCCAGGCCCAGAGGTTGAAGTCGGTCATGGTCGCTACCTTCGGAGTGGCGGCGCCCGGCTCGATGTCGAAGGCGTTGATGAGGAACACGAAGTCGCGGTCGACGCGCATGAACGCGGGGTTCTTCGGATGCACCACGAGGAAGCCGTGCATGCCCATCGCCATCTGCACCATCTCGTCGGCATGGGGGTGGTACATGAAGGTGCCCGGTTTCTTCATCTCGAACTCATAGACGAAGGTCTTTCCCACCGGAATCTGCGGCTGCGTGAGGCCGCCCACGCCGTCCATGCCGTTGGGCAACAGCACGCCGTGCCAGTGGATCGTGGTGTGCTCGGGCAGCTTGTTGGTGACGAAGATCCTCAGCCTGTCGCCTTCCACGCATTCGATCGTAGGGCCGGGTGACTGCCCGTTGTAGCCCCAGAGGTGCGCGGTCATTCCGGGCGCGAGCTGCCGGCGCACCGGCTCGGCGACGAGGTGGAACTCCTTCCAGCCGTCTTTCATGCGCCAGGGCAGCGTCCAGCCGTTCAGCGTCACCACCGGGTTGTACGGCCGGCCGCTCGGCGGCGCGAGCGGCGGCTGCGTAGAGGGCGTGTCCATGCACGGCGCCACG
>JBFLYF010000114.1:0-9358 GCA_040756795.1 Pseudomonadota bacterium | reverse complement strand
GCTCGCGCTGCGCACCAATCCGGACGCACGGGTGCTGCGCGCGAGCCTGCCGGTGCGGCTGGACGATGTGGCGCGCGTAGCGGGCCGCCGTGTGCTCGTCGTGGAGGACGGGCCGAGCCTCACCCACGGCGGCATGCCCTACGGCGCGGGCCTGGTCGCGGCGCGCGGCGCGGGCGCCTCGATCGTGGATCCACGCCCCTGGGCCGCCCCCGGGATAAAAGAGGTCTATGCGCGCTTCCCGCACATCGGCCCGGTGCTGCCGGCCACGGGCTATTCGGCGGCGCAGCTCGAGGCGCTGGCGGCGACCATCGACGCCGCGCAGGCCGATGTGGTGGTGAGCGCCACGCCGGTGGACCTGGCGGCACTGCTGCGGCCGGCAAAGCCCGTGGTGCGAGCGCGCTTCGAGTACCGGGATGCGCAATGGCCCGGGCTGGAAGCCGAGATCGATGCTTTTCTCGCGCGCCTGGCGCCGGTGGCGCAATGAGCATCCCCGAGCCGCGCGTATTCCTCGCTTATGCGCCGCGCGGCGTGGGTCTGCGCTGCGCGGTCGCCTACCTCGCCGCGCGCCGCGACGCCTACGGCTGGTTCACCGGGCCGCGCGACGGCGAGGTGGAAAGCGCTTTCTTCGCGCTCGAGGATTTCTACTCGCCGGGCGAGACGCGTTACCTCGCCGTGAGCGAGGAAGACCTGCACGGCGGCTTGCTGGAGGAGGCGCGCAGCCACGAGCTCGCGCGCATGCAGGAGGCGTTCCGGCGCGAGTGGCTGGTATACCGTTCCGCCCCGGGCTCGGAGGCGCAGCTTCAAGCCTACGCCGACGCCGAGCTCGCTGCCGGCCCCGTCGCCGTGCGCTTCGAGCGCCTCGCCAAGTTCTCCAAGGGGCACGCGAACTGGACCTGCTACTCGCGCGGCTTCGAGCGCGGCGTGCTCAGCGCGCTGGCAAAGCACTGGCCGCTCGACTTCGGCGAGGACGATCTCGATTGACGCGAAGCGGATGCCCGTCCACAACGCCGACATCGCCAGGGCGTTCGACGAGATCGCCGACTTGCTCGAGCTCTCGGACCAGAACCCGTTCCGCATCCGCGCCTACCGCAACGCCGCGCGCGTCGTGGGCGAGCTGCGCCTGGACGTCGCGGCGACGCTCGCCGCGGGCGCGGCGCTGCCGAAGATCCCCGGGATCGGCGCCGACCTCGAGGCGAAGATGCGCGAGATCGCGGCGACCGGCAGCTGCAAGCTGCTCGCGCAGCTGCGCAGGAAGTTCCCGGAGGGCATCAGCGAGATCCTCAACCTGCCGGGCATGGGGCCGAAGCATGCGCGCCGCCTGTTCGAGGAAGGCATCCACTCCCTGGCGCTGCTGCGCGAAGCCGCCGCGCAAGGGCGCCTTCGCGAGCTCGAAGGCTTCGGCGAGCAAAGCGAAAGGAAGCTCCTCGAGGCGGTGCAAGCGCACCTCAGCAAGGCGCGCCGCTTCAAGCTGGCGCTCGCCGCGCAGTACGCGGAACCCCTTGCGCAGTACCTCGGTGCTGCGCTCGCCGGGAGCTATCGGCGCATGAAGGAGACCGTAGGCGACCTCGACCTGCTGGTCGCCTCGGACCGGCCGCAGGACGTGATCGAGCGGTTCGCGGGCTACCCCGAGGTGCAACAGGTGATCGCGAAGGGCAGCACCAAGGCGAGCGTGCGGCTCGCCTGCGGCCTGCAAGCCGACCTGCGCGTGGTAGCGCCCGGGAGCTTCGGCGCGGCGCTGCACTATTTCACCGGGTCGAAGGCGCACAACATCGCGGTGCGGCGCCGGGGCCAGGCGCGCGGCCTGAAGATCAACGAGTACGGCGTGTTCCGCGGCGCGCGGCGCATCGCGGGCGAGACCGAGCAATCGGTCTACGCCGCGGTAGGGCTGCCGTACATCGAGCCCGAGCTGCGCGAGGCGCAGGGCGAGCTCGAGGCGGCGCGCCGCGGCGAGCTGCCGCAGCTGGTGGAGCTCGCCGACCTGCAGGGCGACCTGCACGCGCACACCAGGGCGACCGACGGCCGCAACACGCTGCGCGAGATGGCGCTCGCGGCAAAGGCGCGCGGGCTGCGCTACCTCGCGATCACCGAGCATTCGCGGCGCGTGGCGATGGCGCACGGCCTGGACCCGCAGCGGCTCGCCCGGCAGCTCGGGGAGATCGACGCGCTGAACGAATCGCTCTCGGGGGTCACGCTGCTGAAGGGAATCGAGGTCGACATCCTCGAGGACGGCAGCCTCGACCTGCCGGACTCGATCCTGGCGAAGCTCGATCTCGTGGTGGGCGCGGTGCACGGCGGGTTCGGCCTGCCGCGCGCGCGCCAGACCGAGCGCATCCTGGCGGCGATCGAGAACCCTTGCTTCTCGATCCTCGCGCATCCGAGCGGGCGGCTGATCGAGGAGCGCGCGCCCTACGACGTCGACATGCTGGCGGTGGTGCGCAAGGCGCGCAGCCGCGGCGTGTTCCTCGAGCTGAACGCGCATCCCGACCGTCTGGACCTGAGCGACGCGCATTGCCGCATGGCGAAGGAGGAGGGCGTGCTCGTCGCGATCAGCTCGGATGCGCACGCCGCGGACGGGTTCGACGTGCTGCGCTACGGCGTCGGGCAGGCGCGGCGCGGCTGGCTTGCGAAGCGCGACGTCCTGAACGCGCGGCCTCTCGGCGAGCTGAAGGCGCTGCTCGGCGCGCGCCGGCTCAGAGCTGCTTCAGCGCGCGGACCGTCGTAGGGTCGCCGCCGAACGGGCTCACCTCGAAGCCGAGCTGGCGCACGAACCTGACCATCTGGCGGTTCTCGCGCAGCACCAGGCCCTCCATGGTCCGCATGCCGCGCTCGCGCGCGGCGCGGATCAGCGCCTCCATCAGCAGGCCCGCGATGCCGCTCTTGTGCCAGGCATCGGCGATCACGACCCCGAACTCGCAGTTGCGGCCGTCGGGGTAGGCGACATAGCGCGCCTCGCCCACGATCTCACGGCGCCGGCCGCCGGTCGTCTCGCAGACGAAGGCCATGTGCTTGTCGTAGTCGATGTGGGTGAAGAAGTGGATCAGCTTGTCGCTCACCGAGCGCACGAAGGTCATGAAGCGCATGCGCCTCGTCTCGCTGGACAGGCGATCGAAGAACTCGCGCTCCTCGCCCTCGTCCTCCAGGCGGATCGGCCGGATCAGCACGCTGCGGCCGTCGCTCAGGCGGCGCTCGTGGGCGAGGTGCGCGGGGTAGTCGGCCATCGGGGACGATGCGATTGTGCTTCGCGCGCGCCCCGCGCCGTTGACACAGGTCAAGAGCGCTCGGCGCCGAGGGTCGATACTGGTTTCGATGCGGCCTTCACTCATCCGCAAGCTGCCGGCCGATTTCCGAGTCGCCCCGAACGCGCCGCTCGGCTGGGATGCGGCGCGGCGCGAGCTGGCGGGCCTGCCCGGCGGCGGCATCAACATCGCGCACGAAGCGGTGGACCGCCACGCCGCGGGCGCGCGCGCCGGGCAGACCGCAATCCGCTGGCTCGGCGCTTCCGGCCGATCGCGCGCGATCAGCTTCCGCGAGCTGGCGGGCCTGTCGGCGAAGTTCGCGAACCTGTTCCGCAGCCTGGGCGTCGCCAGGGGCGAGGTGGTGTTCGTGCTGTGCGGGCGCATCCCGGAGCTCTACGGCGCGGTGCTCGGCGCGCTGAAGTGCGGCGCGGTGGTGGCGCCGCTGTTCTCGGCGTTCGGCCCCGAGCCGATCAAGACGCGCGTCAACCTGGGGCGCGGCAAGGTCCTCGTCACCACCGAGTCGCTCTACGAGCGCAAGGTGAAGAAGGTCATCGGCGAGATGCCCACGCTGGCGGATGTCGTCAGGGTGGACTCCGAAGAATTCAAGAGCAGGTTTTCTTCCCTTGGAGAGTCTTTCGAAATCGAGCGGACCGGCGCGGAGGACCCGGCGTTCCTGCACTTCACGAGCGGCACCACGGGGAGGCCGAAAGGCGCGCTGCACGTGCACGGCGCCGTGGTGGCGCACACCGCCACGGCGAGGATCGCGCTCGACCTGCACCCGGAGGACGTCTTCTGGTGCACCGCCGATCCCGGCTGGATCACGGGCACCTCCTACGGCATCAGCGCGCCGCTCGCGCTCGGCGTCACGAGCGTCGTGGACGAGGCGGATTTCGACGCCGAGCGCTGGTACCGCATCCTCGAGAGCGAAGGGGTCACCGTCTGGTACACCGCGCCCACGGCGATCCGCATGCTGATGAAGGCCGGCGCGCAGCTGGCGCGGCGCTTCTCGTTTCCGAAGCTGCGCTTCGTGGCGAGCGTGGGCGAGCCGCTCAACCCGGAGGCGGTGTGGTGGGGCAGGGAGGCGCTCGGCCTGCCGGTCCACGACAACTGGTGGCAGACCGAGACCGGCGGCATCATGATCGCCAACACCGCGGCGATGGACGTGAAGCCCGGCTCGATGGGCAAGCCGCTGCCGGGGGTCGAAGCCGGTCTTTTCCGCAGGAAGGATTCTTCCCTCGAAACGATCGAAGAGCCCGACGTGCAGGGCGAGCTCGCCTTGCGCGCCGGCTGGCCCTCGATGTTTCGCGGCTACCTCGGCGACGAGGAGCGCTACCGCAAGTGCTTCGCGGGCGACTGGTACCTCACCGGCGACCTGGCGCGGCGCGACGCCGACGGCTACTACTGGTTCGTAGGGCGCGGCGACGACGTCATCAAGTCGGCCGGGCACCTGATCGGCCCCTTCGAGGTGGAGAGCGCGCTGATGGAGCATCCCGCGGTGGCCGAGGCGGGCGTCATCGGCAAGCCCGACGCGGTCGTAGGAGAGATTGTGAAGGCTTTTGTTTCACTCAGGGCCGGTTTTGCTCCGACTGAAGAACTGAAAATGAAGCTGCTCGCTCACGCCCGCACGCGGCTCGGCGCGGCGGTGGCGCCCAAGGAGATCGATTTCGCGGGCACGCTGCCCAAGACGCGCAGCGGCAAGATCATGCGCCGGCTGCTCAAGGCGCGCGAGCTCGGCCTGCCCGAGGGCGACACCTCCACGCTCGAGGCCTCGCCATGAGCGCGCGCATCGCGCCGCCGCCTTCCGGCCCGGTGCCGTACGCGCGCGAGCTCTCGCTCGCGCTGCTCGCCGACATGGTCCGGATCCGGCGCCTGGAAGAGAAATGCGCCGAGCTCTACGGCGCGGGCCGGATCCGCGGCTTCCTGCACCTGTACATCGGCGAGGAAGCGGTCGCGACCGGCGCGGTGCGCGCGCTCGCGCCGCAGGACAACGTCGTCGCCACCTACCGCGAGCACGGCCACGCGCTGCTGCGCGGCGTGCCGATGGGCGCGATCATGGCCGAGATGTACGGCAGGCGCGAGGGCTGCTCGCGCGGGCGCGGCGGCTCGATGCACCTGTTCGACGCGCGCACACGCTTCTACGGCGGCAACGCGATCGTAGGCGGCGGGCTGCCGCTTGCAGCTGGTCTGGGTTTAGCCAGCAAAATGCAGAACCAGGGCCGTGTCACGGCATGCTTCTTCGGCGAGGGGGCGGTGGCCGAGGGCGCGTTCCACGAGTCGATGAACCTGGCGCAGCTCTGGCGGCTGCCGGTGGCGTTCTTCTGCGAGAACAACCTCTACGCCATGGGCACGGCGCTCGAGCGCTCGGAGTCGCAGACCGATCTGTGCGTCAAGGCGGCGGCCTTCGGCATGGCTGCGCTCAAGGTGGACGGCATGGACGTGGTCGCCGTGCACCAGGCGGCGACGCGAGCCTGCGCGCAGCTGCGCGCGGGCGGGGGCCCCATCTTCCTGGAGATGCAGACCTACCGCTTCCGCGCGCACTCGATGTTCGATCCCGAGCTCTACCGCGACAAGCAGGAGGTCGAGCAGTGGAAGACGCGCGGGCCGATCCATACCTTCAGCGCGCGGCTGAAGGCGCAGGGCGATCTCACCGAAGCGCAGTTCCTCGAGATCGACCGCGCGGCGATGGCGGAGGTGCAGAGCGCGGCCGAGTTCGCCGAGGCCGGAACGCTCGAGCCGGTCGAGGAACTCGCGCGCGACGTGTACACGCCATGACCATGACCTATCGCGAAGCGCTGCGCGCGGGGCTTTACGAGGCGCTGGAGCGCGACGCGCGCGTGTTCCTCATGGGCGAGGACGTAGGCAGGTACGGCGGCACCTACGCGGTGAGCCGGGGGATGCTGGAGAAGTTCGGCCCGGAGCGGGTGCGCGACACGCCGCTCTCGGAGCTCGCGTTCGTGGGCGCGGGCATCGGCGCGGCGCTCGGCGGCATGCGGCCGATCGTGGAGGTGATGACGGTCAACTTCAGCCTGCTCGCGCTCGACCAGATCGTCAACAGCGCGGCGATCCTGCGGCACATGTCGGGCGGGCAGTTCTCGGTGCCGCTCGTCATCCGCACTTCGAGCGGCGCGGGGCGCCAGCTCGCCGCGCAGCACTCGCACAGCTTCGAGGCCTGGTACGCGCACGTGCCGGGGCTGAAGGTCGTCGCCGCGGCGACCATCGAGGATGCGCGCCACATGCTCGCCGCCGCGCTCGCCGATCCCGATCCGGTCATTCTTTTCGAGTATCCCGCGCTCTTTGAATCCAGGGGGGTCGTCTCTGAAGAGCCTGTAGACATTTCTTCCGCGAAAATCCGCCGCCCCGGAAATCGCGTCACCCTGGTCACCTACGGCGCGTGCCTGCCGAAGACGCTGCAGGCGGCCGAGGAGGTGGACGGCGAGGTGATCGACCTGCGCGCGCTGCGGCCGCTCGACATGGGCCCGGTGCTCGCCTCGGTGCGCAGGACGCGCCGCGCGGTGGTGGTGGACGAGGGCTGGAAGAGCGGCGGCCTCGCGGGCGAGATCGTCGCGCGCCTCATGGAAGAGGCGTTCTACGACCTGGATGCGCCGGTGGTGCGCGTCTGCCGGCAAGAGGTGCCGATTCCCTACCCGAAGCACCTCGAGGACGCGGCGCTGCCGCAGCCCGAGACGATCGTGCGCGCCGCGCGGGGGCTCATCGCATGATCGAGTTCAGGCTGCCGTCGCTCGGCTCGGACATGGTCGAGGGCAAGCTCCTGGAATGGAAGGTGAAGCCCGGGGACCGCGTGAAGCGCGGCGACGTGGTCGCGGTCGTGGACACCACCAAGGCGGCGATCGAGATCGAGATCTGGGAGGTGGGCACGGTGCACGAGCTGGTCGTGCAGCCGGGCGCGAAGGTTCCGGTCGGCACGGTGCTCGCGCTGCTGCTCGCGCCGGGCGAGAGCGCGGCCGCGGCCGTGAGGCCCGCGCAGGCTCGCCAGCGCGTCTCGCCCGCGGCACGCAAGCGCGCGGCCGAACTGGAGATCGACCTTGCCGGTGTCCCGGGGACCGGGCCCGAGGGCGCCGTCACCGTCGAAGACGTGGAAAAGGCGGGCAAGCCGCCCGCCGCGATCGACAAGCCGCTCGAGATGCGGCGCGCGATCGCCGCGGCGATGAGCCGCGCCAAGCGCGAGATCCCGCACTACTACCTCTCGGAGACGATCCCGCTCGCGCGCGCCTCGCAGTGGCTCGCGAGCGAGAACGCGAAGCGCCCGCTCGCCGGGCGGCTCCTCATGGCGGTGCTGCAGCTCAAGGCTGTCGGCATCGCGCTGAAAAAGTTCCCGGACCTGAACGGCTTCTGGCGCGACGGCGCCTATCGTCCCTCGGGCGCGATCCACATCGGCGTCGCGATCTCGCTGCGCGAAGGCGGGCTGATCGCGCCCGCGGTCCACGACGTGCCGGCGAAGACGCTGGACGAGCTGATGAAGAGCCTCGCCGACCTGGTGAAGCGCGCGCGCGCGGGCAGCTTGCGAAGCTCGGAGATCACGGACCCGACGATCACGGTCACGAACCTGGGCGAGGGCGGGGCGGAAGCGACTTTCGCGATCATCTATCCGCCGCAGGTCGCGATCGTGGGCTTCGGCCGCGTGGCGCCGCGCCCCTGGGCCGAGGGCGACGCGGTGCGCGTGCTGCCCACGGTGGTGGCGAGCCTCTCGGCCGACCATCGCGCGAGCGACGGGCGCCGCGGCGCGCTGTTCCTCGCCGAGGTCGCGAGGCTGCTGCAGGAGCCACAGGCGCTATGAACGCCGAGCAGCTGCGCGCCGCGGTGCTCGCCGAGCTCAAGCGCATCGCGCCCGAGCTCGAGGAGGGCGCGCTCGACCCGGCCCGGCCGCTGCGCGAGCAGGTGGACCTCGACTCGATGGACTGGCTGAACTTCCTCGTCGCGCTGAACGAGCGCTTCGCGATCGAGATCGCGGAAGCCGACTACGCGCGGCTCGGGACGCTCGAGGAGACCCTCGCCTACCTGGGACGCAGGCTGCGATGAGCGCGCGCGACCGCCTGGCGAAGGAAGCGCTGCGCAACCTGATCCTGGTCGCCGAGCAGGCGCCCGAGGCGATCATGATCACCGACGCCGCGGGCGTGATCGAGTACGTCAACGCGGCGTTCGAGGCGATGACCGGGTTCGGCTGCGCCGAGGTGCGCGGCCGCACGCCCGCGATCCTGCGCTCCGGCGCGCATGACGCCGGCTTCTATCGCGGCCTCTGGGAAACGATCAAGGGCGGGCATGTCTTCAGCGGCATCCTGGTGAACCGCAAGAAAGGCGGCGAGACCTACCAGGAGGAGAAGACGATCCGGCCGTTCCTCGACCGCAGGGGCCGCATCGCGCACTTCATCGCCACCGGCCGCGATGTCAGCGCGCGCATGCGCGAGTTCCAGCGGCTGACGCACGCGGCGACGCACGACGGCCTGACCGGCCTGCCGAACCGCAATCTGTTTTCCGACCGCCTGGGGCAGGCGCTGCGCCAGGCCAAGCGCCGCGGCGAGGGCTTCGCGCTCGCCATCATGGACCTGGACCGCTTCAAGCAGATCAACGACCGCTTCGGGCACCTCGCCGGCGACGCGCTGCTGCGGATCGTCGCGCGCCGGCTGCGGCGCTGCGTGCGCGAGTCGGACACGGTGGCGCGGCTGAGCGGCGACGAGTTCGCGCTGATCCTCGCCGGCATGGGCGAGCGCAGGGTCGCCGCCAGGGTGCTCGACAAGGTGCTCGCGGCGGCCTCGGTGCCGGTGCGCTTCGAGGGCCGGGCGCTGCGCACGGGGCTGAGCGCGGGGGTCGCGCTCTACCCGCGGGACGGCAGGAGCGCCGAGAAGCTGCACAAGCGTGCCGATGCCGCGATGTACGCCGCGAAGCGGGCGGGCGGCAACCTGAGCCATTTCTTCCGCGGCCCGAAGCCCCCGGCCGCGGCCGGCGCGGCGCGAAAGCGACGGCGCGGCGTAGCATAGGGTCGTCCGATGATTCTCGCGGGCGACGTCGGCGGCACGAGCACGCGGCTCGCGCTCTTCGAGCGCGGCGAGGCGCGCCCGCGCCCGCTGTTCGCGGCCGACTATGCGGGCGCGTCGTTCGGCGGCTTC
>JBFLYF010000113.1:0-9392 GCA_040756795.1 Pseudomonadota bacterium | reverse complement strand
AAGCCCGAGCAGCGCGGCCGCGAGGGCGGCGAGAAACCCCGCCAGCGGCGCGAGCAGCTGCGCGAGGCTCGCGAGCGCGCCGAACGAGGCGAGCAGCACGGCCTCCAGCGATTCGCGGCCGGGCTGCTCCTTCAGGCCCGCGGCGAGCTTGCCGAACGCCGCCTGCAGCGGCGAGGAAACCGCGTAGAGGACGAGCGCCGCCACGATCAGCGCGATCGCCCAGTGGAGCATGCGTCGATCGCGCTCGAAAGCGACGCGCACGGCGGCAAGGCGCCCGAGCGGCACGATCTCGAGCGCGCCGGCCCCCTCGTGCACCACGCGGTTGGCGTACAGCGTGAGGCGCGATCCGTCCCGCAGGTGGAATTCGGCTTGCAGATCGTTGGCGCTCATGCGTGGTAGGAGGCGACGATGCCGGCGAAGATCGCCGCGCCGACCCAGTTGTTGTGCCGGAACGCGCGAAAGCAGCCCTCGCGGGAGCGGTCGCGGATCAGGAAGTAATGGTAGAGCATCATGGCCGCCGCCGCCGCGAGGCCGGCATGATAGGGCCAGCCGAGCCTGAGCGCGATCCCGGTCGCGGCGAGGATCGCGACCATCAGCGCGTAGCTCGCCATCACCGCGGCGACGTCGTAGCGCCCGAGCGTGATCGCCGAGGTGTGGATGCCGACTCTCAGGTCGTCGTCCCGATCCACCATCGCGTACTCGGTGTCGTAGGCGAAGGCGTAGCAGACGTTCGCCGCGAGCAGCGCCCAGCACTCCCACGGCAGCCCGTTGCGCTGCGCGGCGAAGGCCATCGGGATGCCGAAGCCGAAGGCGATGCCCAGATACAGCTGCGGCATGGGAAAGACGCGTTTCGCGAACGGGTAGCTCGCCGCGATCGCGAGCGCTGCGAACGAAAGGAGGATCGCGAAGGTATTCAGGAACAGCACGAAGCCGAAGGCGACCGCCGCGAGCACCGCGCCCACGGCGAGCGCCTCGCGCGGGCTGATCTCGCCCGCGGCGAGCGGCCGCGCGCGCGTGCGCTCGACGCGGCCGTCGAAGTCGCGGTCCGCGTAGTCGTTGATGGCGCAGCCCGCCGAGCGCATGAGGAAGGTGCCGACGACGAAGATGATCACGATGTCGAGCGCGGGGCGGCCGCGCGCGGCGAGCCACACCGCCCACAGGGTGGGCCAGAGCAGCAGCAGCGTGCCGATCGGCTTGTCGAGGCGCACAAGCCGCTCGTAGGCGTCGATCCGCTTGGCGAGCGCGGCGGTGTCCATGGCGGCTTGCGAGGGAGGATGCGCGAGGATATCAGGCGCGCAGGTACTCGGCGCGCGCGCCGAGCCAGCGCTCTACGTGCCGCCGCGCAGCCCCGGGATCCTGCTCGAGCAGCTGCTTGGCCGCCTCGACCGCTTCCTCGAGGAGCGCGCGGTCCCCGAGATCGGCGTAGCGCAGCAGGACATCGCCGCTCTGCCGTTCTCCGAGATAGTCGCCGGGTCCCCGGAGATCCAGATCCGCTGCGGCGATGCGGAAGCCATCGCTCGTCTCGCGAATCACCTTCAGCCGCTCGCGCGCGGCTTCCGAGAGCGGCTCCGCGTAGAGCAGGATGCAGACGCTACTGCGCGCGCCGCGCCCGATGCGCCCGCGCAACTGGTGCAGCTGCGCGAGCCCGAAGCGCTCGGCATGCTCGACGACCATCAGCGACGCGTTCGGCACGTCGACCCCGACCTCGATCACCGTCGTCGCCACCAGAACCTGGGTCTTCCGTTCCAGGAATTTTTTCATGATCAAGGCTTTTTCATCCGGCGGCAACCGACCGTGAAGCAGGCCCACTTCCAGCCCCTTCAACTCTTTCGTCAGCAGCGCATGCGTCTCGATCGCCGTCTGCAGGTTGACGTCCTTCGCCTCCTCGATCACCGGGCAGACCCAGTAGGCCTGCTGGCCTTCGGCGCACGCCTCGCGGATGCGCGCCAGCACTTCGGCGCGCTTGCCCGCCAGAAGGAGCTTCGTCGTCACCGGCTGCCGCCCCGGCGGCAGCTCGTCGATCGTCGAGACGTCGAGATCGGCGTAGTAGCTCATCGACAGCGTGCGCGGGATCGGCGTCGCGCTCATCATCAGCTGGTGGGGCATCGTCGCCGCCTTCTTGCGCAGCGCCAGCCGCTGCTCGACGCCGAAGCGGTGCTGCTCGTCGACGACGGCGAGCGCAAGGCGCGAGAAGCCGATTCCCCTCTGGAACAGCGCGTGCGTGCCGAGCGCGACGAGCGGCTCGGGACCGCGCAGCCGCTGGGCCGCCTGCTTCCTCTGCGCCGGCGAGAGCCCGCCGTGCAGCCAGACGATCGGCACGCCGAGCGGCGCGAGCCACTCGGAGAACTTGCGCAGGTTCTGCTCGGCGAGGATCTCGGTCGGCGCCATCACCGCGGCCTGGCAACCGGCATCGAGCGCGGCGAGGCAGCCGATCGCGGCGATGATGGTCTTGCCGCTGCCGACGTCGCCCTGCAGGAGACGCTGCATCGGGTGCGGCGCGGCAAGGTCCTGCAGGACCTCTGCCATCGCCCGGCGCTGGGCGCGCGTCAGGCGAAACGGCAGCTTGCCGAGAAAGCGCCTGAGGAGCGGGCCTTCCGGGGGCAGCGCGATGGCGCGCTTCGCGCGGCGCGCGCGGTACGCCATCCTGAGCGAAAGCTGCTGCGCGAGCAGCTCGTCGAACTTGATGCGGCGCCACTCGGCGCTGCTGCGCTCCACGAGCGCCGCGGTATCGGCATCGGGCGCCGGGCGATGCAGCGAGCGAATCGCCCCGGCGATTTCCACGAGATTGAACGTCTTCAGAAGACTTTCGGGCAAAGTTTCTTCCAGCCGAACGTCGTCCAGCGCCTCGAGAACCAGCTTGCGAATCTCCCTTTGCGACAGCGCAGCGGTGGTCGGATAGATCGGCGTCAGCGCGGTCGGCAGCGGCTCGCCCGCGGCGACGATGCGGTAGCGCGGGTGCACCATCTCCGCGCCGAAGAACCCGGCGCGCAGCTCGCCGTAGGCGCGCACGCGCCTGCCCTGCTCGGCCGCGCGCTGGAACTGCTTGACCTGGCTGCCGTAGAAGTTGAGAAAGCGCAGCACCAGGCCTTCGGCATGCACGACCAGCTGGCGCCTGGGCCGGAAGGCGATGTCGGCGCGACGCACCGGCGCCTCTACGAGCACGGGCGTGCCCGGCGGCGCCGCGTCGACCGGCGTGAGCCTGGTCTCGTCCTCGTAGCGCAGCGGCAGGTGCACGACGAGGTCTTCGCGGCTGCGAATCCCGAGCCGCGCCAGTTTCTTCGCGAGCGCGGGGGCGAATTCTCCGGTCAACCGGCGTAGAGAATGCAGTCGATCTCGACCAGCGCGCCGCGGGGGAGGCTCGCGACGCCGATCGCGGCGCGCGACGGGTAGGGCTCGCGCACGTACTGCGCCATGATCTCGTTCACCCTGGCGAAGTGCGCGAGGTCGGTGAGGAACACCGTCATGCGCACCGCGCGATCCAGGCCCAGTCCCGCCGCCGCGGCGATCGCGGCGAGGTTCTTGAACACGCGGTGGATCTGCGCTTCGATCCCCTCGACCAGCTGCATGGTCGCCGGATCGAAGCCGATCTGCCCGGAGATGTAGACCGTGTCGCCGGCGCGCACCGCCTGCGAATAGGTGCCGATCGCCGCGGGCGCGTCCTTCGCCTGGATGGGGATCTTCACGCTTAGAATCTTAGCCGAAATGCCCGGCCCGACCCTGGAGAGCCTGGAGAAGCTGATCGGCACGCCGCGCGACGGCGCGCTGCTGCGCTACTCGATTGGTCTGGAGTATCTGAAGATTTCGAATTCGTCCAAGGCGGTGGAGAGCCTGAAGGAGGCGGTAACCCGGGATCCAGCCTACTCCGCGGCCTGGCGCGCCCTCGGCAAAGCCCTGGAAGCTGACGGGCGTCAGGCCGAAGCGCTCGAGGCCTACCGCAGCGGCATCGCCGCCGCGCAGAAGAAGGGCGACAAGCAGGCCGAGAAGGAGATGACGGTGTTCGCGCGCCGGATCGAGAAGAAGAGCGCCGCATGAAGGAGCGGCGTGCCGCGCAGGCGCTGAACGTGTTCGGCGAGCCGCTCGCGCCCTGCGGCCTGGATCCCGTGACCGGCTTCTACCGCGACGGCTGCTGCAACACCGGCTACGAGGACGTCGGCATCCACGTGGTCTGCGCCAGGATGACGCGCGAGTTCCTCGCCTTCTCGAAAAAGCGCGGCAACGACCTCTCCACGCCCGTGCCGGAGGCGGGGTTCCCGGGCCTGAAGCCCGGCGACCGCTGGTGCCTGTGCGCGGGGCGCTGGAAGGAGGCGCTCGACGCCGGCGTCGCCCCGCCCGTGGTGCTCGCCGCGACGCACGAGGAGGCGCTCGCGATCGTGCCGCTCGAAGCGCTCAAGCGGCACGCCATCGACTTGTCGTAGGGGAATCTGGTGGAGTGGAAGGGGATCGAACCCTCGACCTCCGCATTGCGAACGCGGCGCTCTCCCAGCTGAGCTACCACCCCGTGGAAGGGGTCGGATTTTACAGGAGTTTTGAGGAAGAAGGCTTAGAAAAGGCGCGAAAAAACCAGTATTCTTCGGCGATGGATATCAAACCCCCGTTCGGCTACAAGGAAATCGCCCCGCTCAACCGCAACCAGAAGGTGCGGCTCTTGAGGCCCGGCGAGATCCCGGATTTCGCGAGGAGCCTCAACTCCATTCCGATCAGCTACAGCGAGTTCGCCTCGGTGGCGCGCGAGTACGCGATCGTCTTCATCGCCGGGCAGGGCACGGAAAGCTTCGCGCCGGTGGCGGTGCTCGGCATGGCGGCGGGCGAAAACCTGTTCAACGCCGGCGGCGCCTGGGCGCCGAACGTCTACGTGCCGGCCTACGTGCGGCGCTTTCCGTTCTGCATGGCGAGGGTGACGCTCGACAGGGTCGAGCAGCAGAACCGCCTCATCTGCGTGGAGAAGTCGCACATCGACGAGGCGGGCGAGGCGATGTTCGACGCCAAGGGCCAGCCACTCGCGAAGTGGAAGGAGATCGAGCGGCTGCTCGCCGAGTACGAGGTGGACCTCGAGCGCAGCCGCGAGATGTGCGGCATCCTCGCCGACTACGGGCTGCTCGAGCCCTTCACGATGCAGGCCAAGTTCACCAAGGGCGACGCCCTGCACCTCACCGGCATGCACCGCGTGGCCGAGGCGAAGATCGAGCACCTCAACGCGAGCCAGCTCAAGAACCTGGTGAGGAAGGGCATCCTCGCGCGCGTCTACGCGCACCTGCTGTCGATGGAGAACTTCGCCAAGCTGCTGGACCGAAAGGCGACGAAAGCGGCTTAGCGCTCGCGTCCGGCTTCCGACGCGATCTTCTGGATCGGCGAGAGCAGGTACTCGAGCACCGTGCGCTCGGCGAGCTTGATCTCCGCGGTGAGCTGCATGCCGGGCAGCAGCGCGTGGCGCGCCTCGCCCAGGCGCAGCTCCTGCGCGAGCGGCTCGAGCTGCGCGCGGTAGGCGAAAGCGCCGCCCGGACGGCCGGGCTCGCTGCGCTCTGTAGAGTCGGCCGAGACGCGCAGCACGCGCGCATCGAGCATGCCGTATTTCTGGAACGGGAAGCTCGCGAGCTTGAGCTTCGCGTCCTGGCCGCCGGCGACGAAGCCCGCGTCCTGGTTCGCGAGCCAGACCTCCGCCACCAGGGTCTCGCCTTCGGGCACCAGCGTCATCAGCACGGTTCCCGGCGCGAGCACCGCCCCCGGGGTGTGCGTCGCGAGGTCCTTGACCACGCCGTCGGCGGGCGAGCGCAGCTCGGCGAGGCTCTGGCGGTGGCCGAGCTTCTCCAGCTCCTGGAGCTGCCGCGCGAGCAGCGCTTCGGCCTCCACGCGTTCGGCATGCAGCTGCGCGCGCCAGGCGGCGCCGAGCTGCGCGATGCGGCGCGTGCCCTGCTCGATCGCGGCGCGCGCGGCCTCGACGCGGTGCTCCTGCGCCCTCAGGTCCTGCTCCAGCTCCAGCCGCTCGCGGCTGCGCTGCGCGAGCATGAGCTTGCCGGTATAGCCCTCGCGCGCGAGCCTGGCGAAGGCCTGCTCCTGCTCTACGAGCAGCGGCAGCGCGCCGGCGAGCTTGTCGCGCGTCTCGCGCGCCGCGCGCATGTCGCGCTCGGCGCGCGCGATCGCGCTGCGCTGCTCGGCGAGGCTCGCCTCGTGCGCATGCACGCGGGCGTCGCGCTGCGCCTCGACCTGCGCGTGCAGGCGCGGCGGATCTCCCGCCTGCGGCGCGAGCGCGCTTCCGGCGAGCTCGGCGTCGATCCGGCGCAGCTGCAGGCGGCGCAGCGCGACTTCGTTCTGCGCCCCGGCCAGATCGGCGTCGGTGGCACGCGCGTCCATGCGCGCGAGCACCTGCCCCGCGCGCACGCGCTCGCCTTCCCTGACAAGGAGCTCGCGCACCACGCCGCCTTCGGCCGGCTGCACGATGCGCAGCTGCGACTTCGGCACCAGCCTGCCCTCGGCCACCGCCACCACGTCCAGCCTGCCGACCGCCGCCCAGACGCCGAAAGCGGCGCACAGGGCGACCACGCTCCAGAGCACCACGCGCGGCAGCGGCGAGGGCGCTTCGGCCTCGAGCTCGAGGATCGAAGCGAGGAATTCCGCTCGGCCGGCGGCCGGCGCGGCCGCGATCGCGGCGCGGGATTGCGCGCGCACCGCGAGCTTCATGCGGCGGGCCTTTGCGCGCGCGCGGCGAGGCTGCCGATCCCGGCGACGCGCGGCTCGATGCGCGCGACCGTGTCGACCGCGAGGCTCTCGGGGATGTGGTGCGCGATGAAGAGCACCGTCGCCTGGCCGCGCAGCCGGCTCACGGTGCGCGCGAAGGCTTCCGCCGCATCCCGGTCGAGGCTCGCGGTCGCCTCGTCGAAGATCAGGATCTTCGGCCTGCGCAGGAGTGCGCGCGCGATCGCGATGCGCTGGCGCTGGCCGCCGGAGAGGCCGACGCCGTTTTCGCCGACCTGCGTCGCGTAGCCCTGCGGCAGGCCGGCGATGAAATCGTGGATCTCCGCCTGGCGGCAGGCCTCGATCACCTCGGCGGTGCCGGCGTGCGGCTGGCCGGCCGCCACGTTCTCCAGCAGGCTGCCCGAGAAAAGGCGCGTCTCCTGCGGCACGACGCCGAGTTGCAGGCGCAGCTCGTTCGCGGCCAGCTGGCGCGTGTCGCGGCCGTCGATGCGGATCGCGCCCGCGAGCGGCAGGTAGAAGCCCTGCAGGAGCTTCGCGAGCGTGCTCTTGCCGCAGCCCGAGGGGCCGGTGAGCGCGACGCAGGCGCCTGGCTCGATCGTCAGGCTGAAGCCTTCGTAGACCGGCGCCTGCTCGTCGCGGTAGCGGAAGCTCAGGTTCTCGATCTCGATGCGGCCCGCGGCCTCGCGCGCAGGCATCGAGCCCGCGCCATAGAGCTCGGCGGGCGCATCCATGAGGTCGCCCAGGCGCTCTACCGCGATCACTGCCTGCTGGAACTCCTGCCACAGGCCCGCGAGGCGCAGCGCCGGCTGCGCGAGGCGCGCGGCGAACATCTGGAAGGCGACCAGCATGCCGATGGTGAAGCCCTCCTCTGTCATCACCAGCCAGGCTCCCAGGCCCAGCACCGCGACCGAGAGCGTCTGCTCCAGCGCGTTCGCGATGACGCTGTAGGAGTTCGCGAGCTGGCGCGTGGCGAAGCTCGCGCGCAGGTAGTCTGCGAGGTTGCGGCCGAAGCGCGCGGCGACCTGCGGCTCCATCTGCAGCGACTTGACGGTCTCCATCGCGGCGACATGCTCGGTGACGAAGGCCTGGTTGCGCGCGCCGAGCAGGAACTGCTCGTTGATGCGGCGGCGCAGGAGCGGCGTCACGGCGAGGCTCGCCGCGCCGAGCGCGGCGATGAGCGCGAGCGCGACCAGCGTCAAGGGCACGCTGTACCAGAGCATGATGGCGAGGAACACGACGAGGAACGGCACGTCGAGCAGCACGCTCGCCGCCGCGCCGGCGATGAACTCGCGGATCGTCTCCACGCCCTGCAGGCGCGCCACCAGCGTGCCGGTGGGCCGGGTCTCGAAGTAGCGCGGCGGCAGGCGCAGCAGGTGCTCGAAAACCCGCATGCCGAGCACGGCGTCGATGCGGTTGCCGGTATGCAGCAGCAGGTACTGCCGCGCATAGGCGAGCACCGCGCTGAAGGCGACGAACATGGCGAGCGCGGCGAGGATCACCGCGAGCGTGCTCGTCGTGTGGTGCACGACCACCTTGTCGATGATCACCTGCGTGCACAGCGGCACCGCGAGCGCGACGAGCTGCAGCACGAGCGAGGCGGCGATCACTTCGCGCCACACCGCCTTGTGGCGCAGGAGCTCCGGCACGAACCAGTGCAGCCCGAAGGGCCGATCGGTCAGCGCCTTGCTGTCCGCGGGCGCCTGCGCCGAGGCCGCGACCCAGAGCATCTCCGGGTGATAGCGCGCCGCGAAGTCCGCGAGCAGCAGCTCGTGCGGCTGCTTCTCGCGCTCGACCAGCAGCACGGACTTCGCGTCGGCGCACAGCACCACGGCGATGCGCGCAAGGCCGTTCTCGAGCCGCACCGCGACCAGCGGCCAACTTGCCTTGGCGAGGTCGCGCGCCGCCGTCCAGCGCGGCGCAAGGCGCAGCCCGAGCGCGGCGGCGGCGCGGCGCAGGCTCGCGAGCGACAGCGGCGGCGGATGCTGCTGGAGCACGGAGCGCGGCTCGAACGCGAGCCGGTGCGCGCTGCACAGGCTCGCGAGCGCCCACAGCAGGTCGGCGGCCTCGACCGGCGCTTCAGGACGCAAATCCAAGCAACTCCTCCCCTCTAGCTAGGATGCGCCGCGGGCCCGCGGGCGTCAACGAAAACGCCTTATCCCGAAGTCCGAAACGCTGGACTATGCTTGCGGCTGTACAACCGTGGAGGTCCCGATGAATCGCCTGCTGCCTTTTCTCCTCCTCACCGTGCTCGCCGGCTGCGGCGTGGAGACCGCGACCACCGCCGCCACCAGCGCCGAGATCAAGAAGCGCGAGATGGAGCAGGCGAAGAGCTCGCTCGACCAGGCGAAGCAGAAGATCGAGCAGAACACGCAGGCGATCCAGCAAAGCGCGGAAAGGCAGGGCGACGCGGAAAAGTGATGCGCCGGCCGCGACGGGTCGGTGGTGGGCCGGGTTGGAATCGAACCAACGACCAAGGGATTATGAGTCCCCTGCTCTGACCAGCTGAGCTACCGGCCCGTCGTCTGTACTTTACTGCGCCGGAGGAAATCGGGGTCAGACCCCCCAACCAGGAACACGCGAAGTTCGGGGTCTGACCCCGATTTCCCCGAAACAGAAAGGGCCGCTCGGATGTCCGCCGCGGCCCTTTCGTTCCCTCCTGCCTCTCCCTACTGCCTCCGCGTGTGTTCTAGCCCTCCTGGTCG
>JBFLYF010000112.1:0-9426 GCA_040756795.1 Pseudomonadota bacterium | reverse complement strand
GCATCGAGGCAGGCGACGACGCGCGCCGCCCCTGATTCCTCGGCGAGCGCCTCGAGCGTGGAGACGCCGATCACCGGCAGCCCGCGCGCGAGCGCGAGGCCCTGCGCCAGGCCGCAGGCGATGCGCAGCCCCGTGAACGAGCCCGGCCCGGCGCCGAACGCGACCGCATCGAGATGCGAAGCATCGATCCCGTCCATGGCGAGCAGCTTCTCCAGCATGGGCAAGGCGAGCTCCGACTGCCGGTTGCCCGCGCGCTCCTCCAGCCCCCGGATCTCGCCGTCCAGCCACAGCGCGACGGAGCACCATTCGGTGGAGGTCTCGAAGGCGGCGAATTTCATGGGGTTTTGTCGTTATACTTCTTTCATGAATGAACTCAAAATCGCGGTCATCCCGGGAGACGGAATCGGGCGCGAAGTGATGCCCGAGGGCGTGCGCGTGCTCGAGGCCGCCGCGGCGCGCCACGGCCTGCGCCTGCAGTGCAAGGAGTTCGACTGGAGCTGCGACTGGTACAAGGCGCACGGCAAGATGTGCCCCGACGACGCGCCGCAGATCCTGCGCGGCTTCGACGCGGTGTACTTCGGCGCGGTGGGCAACCCGGCGATCGTCCCGGACCACATCTCGGCCTGGGGGCTGCTGATCAACTTCCGGCGCTGGTTCGACCTGTACGTCAACCTGCGGCCGGTGCGCCTGTTCGAGGGGCTGCCCTGCCCGCTCGCGGGGAGAAAGCCCGGCGACCTCGATTACATGGTGGTTCGCGAGAACACCGAGGGCGAGTACGGCAGCATCGGCGGAAGGGCTTTCGAGAACACCGAGAACGAAATGGTGACGCAGCAGGCGGTGTTCACGCGGCGCGGCGTGGACCGCATCCTGAAGTACGCCTTCGAGCTGGCAAAGACGCGCAAGAAGCACGTCACCTCCTGCACCAAGTCGAACGGCATCACCATCACCATGCCCTACTGGGACGAGCGCTTCGCCGAGATGCGCAGGAAGTATCCCGACATCAGAGCCGACCAGTATCACGTCGACGGGCTCACCATCCAGATGGTGCTCAACCCGGACCGCTTCGACGTCATCGTCGCCTCGAACCTCTTCGGCGACATCCTCTCGGACCTCGGCCCCGCGACCGCGGGCACCATCGGCATCGCGCCCTCGGGCAACATCAACCCGGAGCGCACCGCGCCCTCGATCTTCGAGCCGGTGCACGGCTCGGCGCCCGACATCGCCGGCAGGAAGATCGCCAACCCGATCGGCGCCATCTGGTCGGGCGCGCTGATGCTCGAGCACCTCGGCCACGCCGCGGCCGCGGCCGACGTGGTGCGCGCCATCGAGCACGTCATCGTCGAAGGCCCGCACACGCCCGACATGAAGGGCAAGGCCTCCACTTCGGAAGTCGGCGCCGCGGTCGCCGAGGCGGTGCGCGCGCAGTCCAAGATCGCGGCTTGAACACCTACCGCATCGCCTCGATCCCGGGCGACGGCATCGGCAAGGAGGTCGTCGCCGCGGGAATCGATGTCCTGCAGGCTCTTTCGCAAAAGGAAGGTTTTGAAATCCGGTTCGAATCGTTCGACTGGAATTCGGACCGCTATCTCGAGACGGGCGAGTACATCCCCCGGGGCGGCCTCGAGAAGTTGAAGAAGTTCGACGCGATCCTCTTCGGCGCGGTCGGCTCGCCGCGCGTGCCCGACCACGTCTCGCTCTGGGGACTGCGCCTGCCGATCTGCCAGGGGTTCGACCAGTACGCCAATGTCCGCCCGTCACGGGTCTTGCCGGGCATCTCCTCGAAATTGAAGGATGGAAAAGATATTGACTGGGTGATCATCCGCGAGAACAGCGAAGGCGAATACTCCGGGGCCGGCGGGCGCGTGCACCGCGGCCTGCCGGAAGAGGTCGCCACCGAGGTCTCGGTCTTCACGCGGGCCGGGGTCGAGAGAATTCATCGATTTGCTTTTCAGCTCGCCCGCACGCGCCCTCGCAAGCACTTGACTCTGGTAACGAAATCAAACGCCCAGCGGCACGGCATGGTTCTCTGGGATGAGATCTTTTTCGAATTGAAGACCCAATTCCCGGACGTCGAAACGGAGCGCGTGCTGGTGGACGCGATGACGACGCGCATGGTGCTGAAGCCCGGCTCGCTCGACACCATCGTCGCCTCCAACCTGCACGCCGACATCCTCTCCGACCTCGCCGCGGCGCTCTCCGGCTCGCTCGGCATCGCGCCCACGGCCAATCTGAATCCCGAGCGCAGGTTCCCGTCGATGTTCGAGCCGATCCACGGCTCGGCCTTCGACATCACCGGCAAGGGCATCGCCAACCCGGTCGCCACGTTCTGGACCGCGGCGATGATGCTCGAGCACCTGGGCGAGCCGCAGGCCGCGGCGCGGCTGATGCGCGCCGTCGAGCGCACGACCGAAGAGCAGGTCTTCACGCCGGACCTGGGCGGGGTGCACGACACGCGCGCGGTCACCAGCGCGGTCAAGCGCGCGCTCTAGAGCCTTGCTGCACGCGGACAGCGCACGCAACCGCCTCCTCGGCATCGGCCTCATTTCGTTGACCTTCCTCTGCTTCGCGCTGCTCGACGCGGGCGCGAAGTGGCTGGTGCGCACGCTGCCGGTGGTCGAGGTGGTGTGGCTGCGGTTCCTGCTGCAGGTGGCGCTCTCCGGCGCGGTGCTGCTGCCGCGGCAGGGAATGGCGCTGCTGCGCACCAAGCGGCCGCGCCTGCAGGCGGCGCGCGCGGCGCTGCTCGCGCTGATGACGGGGATGAACTTCTGGGCGCTGCAGTTCCTGCAGCTCACCGAGGTGCTGGCGATCATGTTCTCGACGCCGCTGCTCATCGCGCTGCTCGCCGCGCCGCTGCTCGGCGAGCGGCTCGACGCGGCGCGCTGGGCGGCGATTGCCGCGGGCTTCGCCGGCGTGCTCGCGATCGTGCGTCCCGGGACGCAGGGCTTTCACCCGGCGCTTCTCATCGTGCTCGCCAACGCGCTGATGTACGCGCTCTTCAACCTGGTGACGCGCAGGCTCGCGGCCTACGACTCGCCCGCGGCGAGCCAGTTCCTCTCCGGGCTGGGCGCGACCCTCGCCATCACCCCGTTCGCGCTCGCCGCGTGGCAGGCGCCGCCGAGCGCGCTCGAATGGGGCGTGGCCGCCGCGATCGGCGCCGCGGGCGGGCTCGGCCACTACCTGCTCGCGCTCGCGCACCGCTACGCGCCGGCCTCCAGCCTCGCGCCTTTCATGTACCAGCAGATCGTCTATACGGTGGCGCTGGGCTACCTGGTGTTCGGCGACCTGCCGCAAGCGGCGGTGCTCGCCGGCGCCGCCGTGGTGATCGCGAGCGGCCTGTGGCTGATCTGGCGCGAGCGGCAGGCCACGCGGCCGCAGGGTTAACATGCGGGCATGGGGGAGGTCGTAGCGGTCCCGTTGTGGCTGCTGGTGCTGCTCGCGGCGCTCGCGCTGTGGGCGGCGTACGACAAGCTGCTCGCGCCGTCGCTGCGCTGGTTCGTCGCGAACCGCGCCAACCTCGTCATCGACGAGGTGCAGCGCCGCCTGCGCATCGGTATCCGCCCGTTCCAGCGCACGCGCCGCCAGGCGCTCATCGACCGCCTGCTCACCGACCCGAAGGTGCAAAAGGCCGCCGAGCAGCACTCGGAGCGCATGGGCGTGCCCATCCTCGCCTCCCTCGAGATGGTCGAGCACTATGCGCGCGAGATCGTGCCCGCCTTCAACGCCTACCTGTACTTCAGGATCGGCTACTGGCTGGGGCGCAAGGTGGCGCAGACGCTGTACCGCGTGCGCCTCGGCTACATCGATTCGGAGGGGCTCTCGAAGGTCGAGTCGAACGCGACCGTCGTCTTCGTCATGAACCACCGCTCGAACATGGATTACGTGCTCGCGGGCTACCTCGCCGCCGACCAGACCGCGCTCTCCTACGCGGTCGGCGAGTGGGCGCGCATCTGGCCGCTCTCGGCCCTGATCCGCGCCATGGGCGCGTATTTCGTGCGGCGCAATTCGCGCGACGAGCTCTACCGCCGCGTGCTCGAGCGCTACATCGCCATGGCCACCGAGGCCGGCGTGCCGCAGGCGGTGTTCCCCGAGGGCGGCCTGACGCGCGACGGCCGCATGCGCGAGCCGCGCCTGGGCGTGCTCGACTACATGCTGCGCGGCTTTCGCCTCGGCGGCGAGCGCGACCTGGTGTTCGTGCCCCTGGGCCTCAACTACGACCGCGTGCTGGAGGACCGCACGCTGCTGCTCTCGGCAGACCCCGGGGCGAAGCGCCCCGGGAGGCTCGCCGCGCTGTGGCGCACGCTCGCCTTCGTGCTGCGCAACCTGCGCCTGATGCTGCGCAACGAATGGTTCCGCTTCGGCTACGCCTGCGTGAATTTCGGCTCGCCGATCTCGATGCGCGCCTACTGCCGCGGCCGCGGCATCGACTTCAAGGAGCTCTCGGGCGAGGAGCGCAAGCGCGAGGTGGCCGCTCTCGGCCGCCACCTCATCGAAACGGTAGGCAAGATCGTCCCGGTCGTGCCCGTTCCGCTGATCGCGTCGGTATTGCTCGAAGCAGAAGACAAGCCTGTTTCAGAACTGGAGCTGAAATCCGCGGTCGAGCGCCTGATCGAGAAGCTCGAGGCGCGCGGCGCGCACGTCTACATCCCGCGCAAGGACCTCGACTACGCGATCACGGTGGGGCTGCGCATGCTCACGCTGCGCAGGCTGGTGGAGAACCGCGATGGCCTGTACAGCGCTCGGCCGGAGGAGGCAGCGCTGCTCCGCTACTACGCCAACTCCATCGCGCACCTGCTCTGAACCGGGCTAGCGCCGCTGCAGGTCGCGGTTGGCTTCCTGCACGTCGCGGCGCAGCTGCTCGCGCCGCTCGGCGCGCTGCGGGTCGAGCGCGCGCCGCGCGCGCTCCTCGCGCCAGTGCCGGCGCGCTTCCTCGCGGCTCATCTGCCCGCTCTGCACCTGCTCGCGCAGTCGCTGACGCTCTTCCCAGCTCATGTGCCGCTCCGGGCGCGGCATCGGGCGCTGCATCTGCCGCTCCATGTGCCGTCCGGGCGCGCCGCGCTGCCAGGGGCCCGGCTGGGCGAGCACGCTCCCCGCCGCGAGCGCGGCGGCCAACCCGAGCGCGAGCAGGCGCAGCTTCATGACACCGCCGATGCTACGCCCGGCCACCGCGCATCGGACCGCGATTTGTAACAGAATGTGTCTGCCGAGGGACGGGTTAACACGTTGTTTCAGCGTGCGCGCCGATCCCGGATAGGCTTTTGTCATGGCCGAGCTGAAAAAGCGCATTCTCATCGTCGACGACGACCAGCGCCACCGCGAGCTGGTGGTGCGCTATCTCGGCGAGCAGGGGTTCGAGGCGCGCGCGGTGCCCGACGCCTCAGGCATGGACCGGCAGCTGGCGCGCGAGCGCTACGACCTGATCGTGCTCGACCTGATGCTGCCCGGGGAGGACGGCCTTGCCATCTGCCGGCGGCTGCGCTCGGACAAGCCCGCGCGGAGCTCGGCCCCCGCGATCATCATGCTCACCGCGAAGGGTGACGACGTCGATCGCATCGTGGGCCTGGAGATGGGCGCCGACGACTCCCTGCCGAAGCCCTTCAACCCGCGCGAGCTGGTGGCGCGCGTCAACGCCGTGCTGCGGCGCCGGCAGCCGGCGGGGCCGCCGGGCGCGCCCGCGGCCGACACCGAGATCCACCGCTTCGGCGCGTTCGAGTTCAATCTCGCCACGCGCAGCCTCTCGCGCGCGGGGAAACCCGTGGCGCTCACCACCGGCGAGTACTCGGTGCTCAAGGTCCTGGTGCAGCACCCGCGCACGCCGCTTTCGCGCGACAAGCTGATGGAGCTCGCGCGCGGCCGCGAGTACGGCGTGTTCGACCGCTCGATCGACGTGCAGATCTCGCGGCTGCGCAAGATCATCGAGGACGACCACGCCCACCCGCGCCACATCCAGACGGTGTGGGGCTTCGGCTACGTCTTCGTCCCGGAATGAGCCTTTTCGCGCGGTCTTTCCTGCTGATCGCGCTGCTGATCCTCTCCGCGGCCGGCGCCACCTACCAGCTCTACCGCGTCTACGAGCGCGAGCCGCGCGCGCGCGAGCTCGCGCAGCAGACCGTGAGCATCGTCAACCTGACGCGCGCCGCGCTGGTGAACGCCGACCCGGTCCTGCGCCGCAACCTGCTGATCGAGCTCAACGAGCGCGAGGGCATCCGCCTCGCGCCGCTCGCCGCCGGCGAAACCCTCGAGCCGCTTCCCGATGACCGGCTCTTCGAGCTGGTCGTCTCGAGAATAGAGGCGGTTCTCGGGCCGCAGACGCGCTTTGCCTTCGCGCGCGACAAGGTCGAGGGCTTCTGGGTGAGCTTCACCATCGACGAGGACGAGTACTGGGTGATGCTGCCGCGCGAGCGCTTCGCGCCGGCGTTCGGCGCGGAGCTCCTCGGCGGGGCGCTCGCCCTGCTCGCCATCGCGCTCGCCGGCGCATGGCTGATCGCCTCGACGCTCGCCCGGCCGCTCGCCGCGATCGCCGCCGCGGCGCGCGCCGTGGGCCGCGGCCAGGCGCCCGCGCCGCTCGCCGAGAGCGGGCCCACCGAGCTGCGCACGGTCTCGGTCGCCTTCAACCGCATGGCGGGCGATCTCGCGGCAATGGAGCGCGAGCGCGCGCTGGTGCTCGCCGGCATCTCGCACGACCTGCGCACCCCGCTCTCGCGGCTGCGCCTCGCGCTCGAGATGAGCGGCGCCGACCGGGCGGCGGCCGAAGGCATGAGCGCCGACATCGAGGAAATCGACAAGGTCATCGGGCAATTCCTGGATTTCGCTCGCGGCGACGACGAGCCGCGCGCCGAGGCCGACCTCGGCGGGCTGCTCGCGGAAATCGTGGAAGGCTACCGGCGGCGCAGCCTGCAAGTCTCGCTCTCCGGCGCGGGCGCCTTGCGCGCCCGCGTCTCTCCCATGGCGCTGCGGCGCGCGGTCGCGAACCTGGTGGACAACGCGCTGCGCCACGCCGGCGCGCCGGTCGAGGTCGCGGCGCGCAGCGAGGCCGGCCGGGTGCTGATCGACGTGCTCGATCGCGGCCCGGGCGTGCCGCCGGGCGAGGCCGAGCGCCTGAAGCGCCCGTTCGCGCGCCTGGACGAGGCGCGGAGCGGGCCTGGCGGAGCGGGCCTCGGCCTCGCCATCGTGGAGCGCGTGGCGCGCAGCCACGGCGGGCGGCTGGAGCTCCTCCCGAGAGAGGGCGGAGGGCTGGCCGCGCGCCTCACTCTCCAGGCCTGAGCAAAGTATTGCTGCACTGCAACTTATTTTGGTTTATGCTGTCTGACGAACGTATGCCTTACAGAGGCTTACGTTTGAAACGTGTCACGGCACTGTAATAGTGCGGTGCACAGGAGGCGGGCTCACAAGGTACTGTCTCGGGAGAGCAGCATGAAGCAAGGCCGTCGAGTTCCAGATCCAACCCTCGAATCCCTCTACGCGCGGCTCGACCAGGTCCGCATGGCCGACTTCGACCGCCTGCAGGCGAAAGCGAGCCTCGCGCGCGCCGAGGCCGTTGCGAAAGCGTTGCAGGACCTGGCCACCGGGTCGAAGCGCCTGCTGCGCACCCTGGTGGTGCGGCCGATCCGGCGCCTCACCTCGGCGCTGGGCTGAGCATGAGCCCGCAGCCGGCACCGGCGGTCGCGGTGCAGCGGCTCAACCCGCGGCACCGGGACGACATCGCGCGCCACCTCGTGGCGCTCGCGGGCGAAGACCGCTACCTGCGCTTCGGCCGCGCGCTGAGCGATAGCGCGATCCGCGAGTACGTCGAGCGCATCGACTTCGGGCGCGACCGCGTCTTCGGCATCCATGCGGCCGACCTGACGCTGATCGGCGCGGGGCACCTCGCGCTCGACCCGGCGGCGCGCAGCGCCGAGCTCGGCCTCTCCGTCGACCCCGCGGTGCGCGGCAAGGGCCATGGCTACGCGCTGCTGCGGCGCGGCGTGCTCTACGCCGCCAATCGCGGCTACCGCACGCTGTTCATGTATTGCCTCGCCGAGAACCGGATCATGATCCACCTCGCGCGCAAGGCGGGGCTGACGGTGGTGGTGCAGCGGGGCGAGGCGGACGCGCGCCTCGCGCTCGACCGCCGCGAGCACGGCGGCGCGCTGCAGGAAGCGATCGGCGACCAGATCGCGCTGGTCGACTGCCTGCTCAAGCAGCAGTTCCTCTGGCTGAGGCCTCCGGCAGTAGAATCCGCGGCGTCGCAAGCGAAGGGAGACGCGGATGAACGCGGAGGAGCTGCGCGAGCTGCAAAAGCCGCTTAAGGAACGCTACCGCGAGGCGCCCGGCGCGGCGCTGGTCACGCTGCGCGCCCAGGGGCGCATCGGCGAAGGCCTCACCTGCAGGGTCGAGACCGGCAAGGCGCTGGTCGCGGCGGGCCTGCACCCGGCCTCGGGCGGCAACGGCCTCTCGGCCTGCTCCGGCGACATGCTGCTCGAGGCGCTGGTCGCCTGCGCGGGCGTGACGCTGAACGCGGTCGCCACGGCGCTCGGCATCGCGCTGCGCGACGCCACCGTCCGTGCCGAGGGCGACCTCGACTTCCGCGGCACGCTCGGCGTCGCGAAGGACGCGCCGGTGGGCTTTCGCGAGATCCGCCTGAAGTTCGACCTCGACACCGACGCGCCGCCCGAGCAGCTCGCGAAGCTGCGCGAATTGACCGAGCGCTACTGCGTCGTCTACCAGACCCTGCGCAACTCGCCGCCGATCCGCGTCAGCTGAGAAGTTCGGGGACGGAGCCCGAACGATCCCCGTCAGCCGAGCGGATAACGCTGCAGCACCTCGTAACTCGAGCCTTCGCTCGAGAGGTGCGAGCGCACCAGCATGACTTCGTTCACCGGCCATTCGATCTTGGGCAATGCGGGTAGTGGTCCGGGATCCCGCGCCTTGCGGATCAGCGTGATGTGAGCCGCGAAGGGACGTTTTTCCTCTTTAAGGGTTTTGGAGAGAGTCGCGAGAGACGCGGGAGTTTCCTTCGGCCCGACCCAGACGATCCGGTTGTGGGCCCAGTAGCGAGCTTGCTCGATCGGCAGGTTGAGTTTCTCAGCTTCTATTCTCAGATTCCTCAGATCCGGAAGAGCTGTCTCCTCCACCTCTCCGAGAAACGCCAGCGTCAAATGTATCGTCGCCGGACGCGTGACGCGGCCGCCGCTCGCGCGCCGCACTTGGGTCGCCCAGGCGTGCAGCGCGTCAGCCGCCGCGCGCGGCGGCCAGAGGGCGAAGAAGAGGCGCAGCGCGCCGCGCGGCCTACTCGTCGACGTAGTGCCTGCGCGTCAGCTCGGCGAGCGCGCGCTCGATCGGGTGCGGGGATCGGTCGAGCGCGGCGGCGATCCGCTCCTGCTCGCGCCGCCCGCGGTTCTGCGACAGCTTCCAGCGCGTCTCGAGCCGCGCCACCGGGATCGTGAAATT
>JBFLYF010000111.1:0-9439 GCA_040756795.1 Pseudomonadota bacterium | reverse complement strand
GCTGGAGCGCTTCCTCGACGCCGCGCGCGCGGCGCTCGGCGGCGTGCGCATCGAGCGCGCCTGCCTCGGCGCCGCGGGGCCGGTGCAAGCGGGCCGCGTGCGTCTCACCAACCGTCCCTGGGTGCTCGATGCGCGCGAGCTGGAGGCCGCGCTGGGGGTGGTGCCGCTGCTGCTGAACGACTTCGAGGCCGCGGCGCACGGCATCGATCTGCTCGAGCCCGCGGAGCTGCTCGTGCTGCAGCCGGGCGCGGCGCGGGACGGCGCAGCGCAGCTCGTGATCGGCGCGGGGACGGGGCTCGGGGTGGCGTTCCGGGTGCGCTGCGGCGAAGGCTACCGGGTCGTCGCGGGCGAGGCCGGGCATGCCGGGTTCGCGCCGGGAAGCCCGGAGCAGCTCGCGCTCGCGCAATGGCTTGCCGCGCGGCGCGGGCGCGTATCCGCCGAAAGCGTGGTTTCCGGCCCGGGCCTGGCGCGGATCCACGCTTTCCTGCGCGCCGCAAACGATCCGGGCGAAGCGGCGGAAGAGGACCCCGCGGCGATCTGCGCGCGCGGGCTGGAGGGCACCGACCGCGTCGCGGCGCGCGCGCTGTCGTTGTTCCTCGAATGCTACGGAAGCGTGGCCGGCGACCATGCGCTCGCCGTCAACGCCGCGGGCGGGGTGTATCTCGCGGGGGGAATCCTGCGGCGCATCGTGCCGCGGCGCTCCGCGGCCGAGCTGGTGGCCGCGTTCGGCGCCAAGGGCGACCACGCCCGGGTGGCGCGCGGCTTCCCGGTTTACGCGGTGACGACCGACAGGCTGGGCCTGCTCGGCGCGGCGCACGCGGCCTGAGTGCGCGGCCGCTTGACCAGCTCTTCCCACAGGTTCCCGGTGTCGGGCCGGAAGAACAGCGTCGCGTCCGGCTCGGACACGATCCAGTAGCCGGCCTCGATCTCCCTGGCGAGCTCGCCCGGCTCCCAGCCGACGAAGCCGGCGAAGTAGCGCGCGTCGTTCGGCGTCTGCTCGATGATGCGGTCGATCGCCTCCGTGCCCGCGGCGACGAACAGCTCGCCGAACAGGTGCAGCGACCCCGCGCCCGGGTTGCCTTTCACCACCGCGAACAGCGCGTCGCTCATCACCGGGCCGCCGAGATAGACCGGGTCGTGCACCTTGGCCGAGGGCGGGTGGTCCGGGAACAGCGCGCCGAGCCGCAATTCGGTGGCGCGGTTGACGATGAAGCCGAGGTAGCGGTCGCCGACCGGCACGGCGACCAGCGCGGTGCGCGCGTACAGGCCCTGCAGCGCGGGCGAGGCGACCAGCAGCACGGCCTTGCCGGACGGCGCCTGGGCATGGGCCGCGGCGGCGCCGAGCGCCAGCAGGCAGGTGATCGCGAGCGCGCGCAGTCTGCGATGGATCATGGCGAATCTCCCTAGTGGAGCGCGCGCGCGAAGGTGCGGCCGCGCAGCAGCTCGCGAACCTCCGGGCGCTCGTCGATCAGGTCGAGGAGGGCGACCGCGATCTCGCCGAGCAGCTCGCTCGGGCCGTCGCCGACGCAGGGGTACAGGCCCAGGTCGGCCAGGCACAGCTCGCCCTCGAGCTGGCCGGTGACCCGGTCGATTGCCGGGTCTCGCGCGTCGATCACCGAGAAGCCGTGCAGCGCGGGCCAGCGGCGAAACAGCGCGTCTACGGTCGCCTTGAGGTCGCCCTCGATGCGTTGCTCGCGCTTGTTTGCACGGGCCGCGTTGACTTTCATGAGCGTCACGGTACCGGCAGCGGCGCGGCGGGCCTATCAGCGGGGTCTGATCCGGCCGCCGGAAAGGCGTCCTATGGCGTGTAGGAAAACCGGAAGGCGAACCGATTCGATGCCGCTTGATCCAACGCAAACCGGAAACACGGCGCAACCGTAGGGTTAATGCGATCGGAAGGAGTGCCGCCATGACGACCACCCGTGAGAAAAAGCACGCCGAGGAAGCGCTGCCTCAGGTCGGCGCCCCGGACCCCGAGCTGCCGAACTCGCCCATCATCGACGAGTCCGAGTACGACGAGCACGCCGCCTCGCGCGACCTGGAGCTGGAGGAAGGCGTGTGCTACTTCAACGGCGAGCAGTACGCAATCGGCACCTACGTGCTGAGTGGCAGCGAGCTGCGGCAATGCAGCGGCCGCGGCGTGTGGGTGAGCAAGGGCGAAAAGCGGAGCGACCGGTAAGCCTGCTCGCCAATTCGTTCCGCGCGCGCGCGCTGCTGCTCGCGGCGCGGCTGGAGCCGCGCGGCTGGCCCGAAGCCGAGATCCTGGGGCGCGCGCCGCTCGCCGTGCGCCTCGCGGGCGGCGGCATCGCGGTGCTGTTCCGCTACGGCGTGGCGGTGCTGTTCGGCGCCTCGCCGGAGGAGGAGAGCCGCCTGCGCGAGCGGCTCGCGCCGCAGGCCGAGCACCGCTACCGCAGCCCCGAGGTGGAGGAGTTGGAGGTGCGCGTCGAAGGCGGCCGGCCGGAGGGGCTGCAGGAAGGGGCGCTGTTCGTGCAGGCGGCGAGCCTCGAGCGCCTGCAGCTGATCGCCGAGGCGCTCTCCAAGAGCGCGCTGCTCGGGCACTACGAGACGCGGCTTGCCGCCGACTTCGACCGCATCGAGCCTATGGCCCTGCACCTCGAGCGCCACGGGCGCATCCGCGGCGGCACGCGCGAGCACCTGCGGCGCATCGGCGCGCTGCTGCTGATCGAGCAGCGCATGGTCGGGCGCGCGGCGATCGGCGAGAAGCCCGAGCTGCTCTGGGAGCACCCGAGGCTGGAGCGGCTGAACGCCGTGCTCGAGGACGAGTTCGAGATCCGCGAGCGCCTCGCCGCGCTCGACCGCAAGCTCGAGCTGGTGGCGCGCACCGAGCGCAGCCTGGTCGACCTGATCAGCACGCGCCACGCGCTGCGCGTGGAGTGGTACATCGTGGCGCTGATCGTGGTCGAGATCCTGCTCAGCCTCTACGCGCTGCTCGCCTGATCCGGCAGGATCAGAATCGGCCGCTCCGCCGCGAGCAGCTCGCACAGACGCGCCTCATCGAGCTCGGTGATCGTGACCACGAGCGGCGCGTCGCCGAGGCTCGCGCCCGGCGGCAGCAGCAGCGTGGGTCCGGGGGACTCGATCGCGGCGGCGAGCAGCTGCTGGGCGATCGTGCCGCGCGCGACGCGGAACGACCAGGGCAGGGGATGCGTGCCGAGCACTTCCTCGAGGTGCCCGCGCAGCTGCGCCGCGCGCTCGCGCATGAAGCGTTCCATCGCCGCGAGGTCGACGGCGCGGCGCGTGGCCGAGGCGGCGCCGATCTCGCGCGCGAACGGCAGCGCGGCGAAATGCAGCAGCGCGGCGTCCTCGATGAACAGGCCGAGCAGCTCCGCCTCCATGCTGCGCGCGAGCTCGGCGATCGCCTCGATGCCGTCGCCCGGCGGGCGCTGCGGGTGCAGGCCGGCGACGACGCGGCGCACTTTCATTTTTTCGGCTGCGCGGCGCGCCATGGCCTGGACGGCGCGGCGGCGGCGAAGCGGCGCGCCCTTTCGGCGAAGTCCGTGAGGCGCTGCTCGATGCGCGCGTTGATGACGTCGGCCGGCAGGCCGGTGAGCCGCGCGATGCCCTCGTCCACGGTGCGCACCGGATAGATGCCGAACTGCCCCCGCGCGACCGCCTCGACGACGTCGTGGCGCAGCATGAGGTTCTTGACGTTGGCGGCGGGGATCAGCACGCCCTGCCCGCCGGTCAGGCCGCGCGAGCGGCACAGGTCGAAGAAGCCCTCGATCTTCTCGTTGACGCCGCCGATCGCCTGCACGTCGCCGTGCTGGTTCACCGAGCCGGTCACGGCGAGCGCCTGGCGCACCGGGGCGTCGGCGAGCGCCGAGAGCAGCGCGTAGAGCTCGGCCGAGGAGGCGCTGTCGCCCTCCACGCCGCCGTAGCTCTGCTCGAACACCAGGCTCGCCGAGAGCGAGAGCGGTTTGTTGGCCGCGTAGCGCCCGGCCAGGAACCCCGAGAGGATCAGCACCCCCTTGGAGTGGATCGGGCCACCGAGCTCGGACTCGCGCTCGATGTCGAGCACGCGCCCGCTGCCGAGGCGCACGCGCGCGGTGATGCGGTTCGGCGTGCCGAAGGCGAAGTCGCCCAGCTGCACCACCGCCAGCCCGTTGACCTGCGCGACACGCTCCCCCGAGGTGTCGATCAGGTGCCCGCCGCGCAGCACCTCCTCGAGCAGCTTCTGCCGGACGCGGTCGGAGCGGGCGATGCGCGCCTCGATGGCGCGCTGCACGTCGGGCGCGCCGATGCGCTCGCGCCCCGCGGCGCCCGCCCAGTAGTCCGCCTCGCGCAGCAGGTCGACGAGCGAGCGCATGCTGGTGGAGATCTTCTGCGCGTCGCCCGCCTCGCGCGCCTGCTGGTCGATGACGCAGGCCACCGCGGCGCGCTCGAGAGGCCGCAGCTTCTCCTTGCGCGCGAAGGTGGCGATCAGGCGCGCGTAGAGCAGGTCGTTCTCGGCGCTGCGCGGCGCGTCCTCCTCGAAGTCCGCCACGACCTTGAACAGCTCGCCGAATTCCGGGTCGTGCGCGTGCAGCAGGTAGTAGAGCAGGCGCGCGCCGACCAGCACGACCTTGGTCTCGAGCGGGATCGGCTCGGGCTCGAGCGAGATGGTGCTGATCCAGCCGAGCGCCTGGCCGAGCGGCTGAGTGCGGATCTCGCGCGCCTTCAGCGCGCGCTTGAGCGCTTCCCAGGCGAACGGCTGCGTGAGCAGCTTGAGCGCGTCGAGGATCAGGTAGCCGCCGTTGGCGCGGTGCAGCGCGCCCGCCTTGATGAGCGTGAAATCGGTGACCAGCGCGCCCATCTGCGAGATGTGCTCGATGCGGCCGACCAGTGCGTCGTGCGTGGGGTTGTCCTCGTAGACCACCGGCGCGCCCCTGGCGGCGCCGTGCTCGATCAGCACGTTGACGCCGTAGCGGCGCAGCGCCGCCTCGCTGGACTCGGGCTGCATCAGCGGCAGGCCGAACAGCGTCGGCGCCTCGCCTTCCTTGGTGCGGCGGAACTCTTCGGCGTGGTCGAGCATGTCCTCGCGCACCTGGCCGAGATACTCGTGCACCTGCGGCAGGTCGGCGAACTGGGCGTCGAGCTCGCCGATCAGGCTGTCGATCACCGTCGAGGTCACCTCGCGGTTCAGCTCGCGCAGCTTGTGCAGCGCCTCGCGGCGCCACTTCGGCATCTCCTGCAGCAGCGCCGCCATTTCCTCCTGCAGGCGGCCCACCAGCGCTTCGTACTGCTTCTGCTTCGCTTCCGGGAGCTCGCGGAACTCCTCCGGGCTCATCACCGTGTCCTTGCCCATCGGGCCGAAGCCGAAGCCGTTCGGCGTGCGGATCAGCGCGATGCCCTGCGCCTTGGCGCGCTCGCCCAGCTCGCCGATCGCGCGCTCCTGGCGCGCGCCGAGCTCCGACTCGATCTCGCGGCGCCGGTTGCGGTACTCGTCGGTCTCGAAGGCGGCCGGAATCGCGGCGCGCAGGTCGTCGACCAGCCGCGCCATCGCCGAGGCGAAAACCACCGCCTCCCCGGCGGGAAAGCGCAGCGCGCGCGGCTTGTGCGGCGTGTCGAAGTTGTTGACGTAGCACCAGTCGGCGGGCGGCGCGAGCGTCGCGGCCTGCTGCTCGAGATGCCGGCGCACCAGCGTGTGGCGGCCGGCGCCTTCCGGCCCCATGGCGAACAGGTTGTAGCCCTCCCTGCGCATGCCGACGCCGAAGGCGAGCGCGTCCATGGCGCGCGCCTGCCCGAGCACCGACTCGAGATCCTGGAGCTCGGCGGTAGTGGCGAAGTCGAACTGCGCGGGGTTGCAGCAGCAGCGCAGCTCGGCGGGGGCGAGAGCGCCGGGGGCGGGGACGTTCATTTCCATGCGACCAGTGTGAGCGTCCCGCCGGTTTCGCTGTTGACGTGCGTCAAATGCGCGCGCTGTCTCAAGCTTACGCTCGCCACATGAACCCGCTTGCCAGCCCGCTGCTCACCGACCTTTACGAGCTCACCATGCTGCAGGCGTATTTCGAGCAGGGCATGACGGAAACGGCGGTATTCGAGCTGTTCGTGCGCGAGCTGCCGCCGCGCCGCAACTTCCTGGTCGCCGCGGGGCTGGAGCAGGCGCTCGGGTTCGCGGCCGGGCTGCGCTTCGGCGACGAGGAGCTCGCCTGGATCGAGCGCTGCGGCCTCTTCCGGCCCGCGTTCGCGGAGCGCCTCGCGGCGCTGCGCTTCACGGGAGATATTCATGCAATGCGCGAGGGAACCGTCTTTTTCCCGAACGAGCCGGTGCTGCGCGTCACCGCGCCGTTTCCCGAGGCGCAGCTGCTCGAGACGCGCGTGCTCAACCTGATCCATTTCCAGACCCTGGTCGCCTCCAAGGCGGCGCGCTCGCGGCTCGCCGCGCCCAGCCGGCGCCTGATCGATTTCGGCCTGCGCCGCTCGCACGGCGCCGAGGCCGGGCTGCTCGCCGCGCGCGCGAGCTACCTCGCGGGCTTCGACGGCACCTCCACCGCGCTCGCGGCGCCGCTCTTCGGCATCCCTGTGTTCGGCACCATGGCGCATTCCTTCGTGCAGGCGCACGAAAACGAGCGCGCAGCGTTCGAGCATTTCGCGGCGGCGTTCCCGGACAACGCCGTGCTGCTGATCGACACCTACGACACGCTCGAAGGCGCGCGCCGCGCAGTGGAGATTGGGCGCTCGCGCGGCATCAAGGGCGTGCGCCTCGACAGCGGCGACCTGGAAGTGCTGTCGAAGGCGACGCGCCGCATCCTGGATGCGGGTGGCCTGCAAGGCGCGATCCTCTTCGCCAGCGGCAACCTCGACGAGTATCGCGTCGCCGAGCTGCTCGCGACGGGCGCGCCGATCGACGCCTTCGGCATCGGCACGGGCCTGGTCACCTCGGCGGACCACCCGTACCTGGACGCGGTCTACAAGCTGCAGGAGTACGCCGGCAGGGCGCGGCGCAAGCGCTCCGCGCGCAAAGCCACCTGGCCGGGGCGCAAGCAGGTCTACCGCAGCTACGACGGGGGCGGAAAGCTGTCAGGCGACGTGGTCACGCTCGAATCCGACCTCCGCGCCGGCGAGCCGCTGCTGCATCCGGTGATGCGGAACGGCGCGCGCCTGCCGCTCCCGGACCTGAACGCCGCGCGCGCGCACGCTCTGGCGCAGCTGGAGCGCCTGCCCGGGCCGCTGCGCTCGCTGGAATCCGCGGCGACTCCGTATCCGGTAGAAATATCCGCGGCCTTGCGTAAACTGGCCGACCAGGTCGATCGGCTCACCCCTTAGCCCGGGTGGCGAAACGGTAGACGCAGGGGACTTAAAATCCCCAGGCCGCAAGGCCGTGCTGGTTCGAATCCAGCCCCGGGCACCACGAAAAGCGGGACTCTAGCGCGAGCGCGCGAGCGCCGAGCGCTTCTGCTTGCGGTCGGCCATGATCTTGGCGAAGCACTCGGCGCAGACCTCGCGCCGGTTGCGCACCCCGGGCAGCCTGCGGAACGTGTCGCGCGGGCGCGAGTGCTGGCCGTGAAAGCAGTACTTGAGCGGGCTGAGGTTCGCCATGGGGCCCCCGAATACTGTGCCAAGTCCGCGCTTTGCGCAATGAGTAAAATGGAACGATGGCGCTCGCCGCGTTCAATTTCTCCGACTGGATCGAGCGCCACGCGCACCTGCTCAGGCCGCCGGTCGGCAACCGCCAGGTGTTCCAGGAAGCCGAGGACCTGATCGTGATGGTGGTGGGCGGGCCGAACGCGCGCAGCGACTACCACGACGACCCCTACGAGGAGTTCTTCTACCAGCTGCGCGGCAACATGCTGCTGCGCGTGATCGAAGGCGGCCGGCCGCGCGACATCCCGATCCGCGAGGGGGAAATATTGCTGCTGCCGGGCCATGTCAGGCACTCGCCGCAGCGGCCCGAGCCCGGGTCGGTCGGGCTGGTGGTGGAGAAAATCCGGCCCGCCGGCGTCAAGGACGGCTTCGAGTGGTACTGCCCGAGCTGCGGGCACCTCGTGCATCGCGTAGAGGTGAGCGTCAAGGACATCGTCAGCGACCTGCCGCCGCTGTTCGATGCCTTCTATTCGGGCGCGCGCAAATGCCCGCAGTGCGCGCACGTGCATCCGGGCAGGGCATGAAATACGACGCCGCGGAGTGGCTCTTCAAGGCGCATGCGGCGCGCGACACGTTCGCGCCGCTGCCGCCCGGGCTCGCGCCGCGCGGCGTCGCCGACGCCTACGACATCCAGGCCGCGTACGTGGGAATGCGCGCGCGCAAGCTCGGCAGCGTCGCGGGCTACAAGATCGCGCTCACCACGCAGGCGATGCGCACGATGGTCGGGCTGGACGACTCGATCGCCGGCGACATGCTCGAGAAGACGATCCTGCGCGGGCCGGCGCGGGTGCGCGCCGCGGACTACGTGCACCTGCTGGTCGAGTTCGAGATCGCCTTCGAGATCGCGGAGGACCTGCCCGCGATCGGCGCGCCGTACACGAGGGACAAGGTGGCGAAGGCGGTGGGCGCCGCGATGCCCGCGCTCGAGCTGGCGGACGACCGCAACGCCGACTACACGCTGCTGCCGAAGGATCCGCTGATGCTGATCGCCGACAACGCCTGGAACGAGGGCGCGGTGCTCGGCGCGCCGGTGCGCGACTGGCAGAAGATCGATCTTGCCGCGCTCAAGGGCGTCGCCAGGATCAACGGCAAGGTCGTGGGGGAGGGCAGCGGCAGGGACGTGATGGGGCACCCGCTGGAAGCGCTCGCGTGGGTGGCGAACAACCTCGCCTCGCGCGGCCTCGGCCTGTGGCGCAGCGACGTCGTGATCACCGGAAGCCTGGTGACCACGAAGGCGCCGAAAACGGGCGACGTCGTGCGCTTCGAGGCAGGCGCGCTCGGCGCGGTGGAGCTGCGCGTCGAGTAGCCTTCAGCGGCCGGTGAACGCGGGTGCGCGCTTCTCCACGTAGTGCGCGATGCCTTCCTTGAAGTCGGCGCTGGCGAAGCTCTTCTGCATCTCGGCCTCGGCGACGGCGAGCGCTTCGGCGAAGTCCTGGTGCAGCGCCTTCCAGACCTGTGCCTTGATCACGGCGGTGGAGCGGGGTGACACGGTCTGCGCGAGCGAACGCGCGTAGGCGAGCACTTCGGGCATGAAGCTCTCCTGCGGGAAGACTCTGTTGACGAGTCCCATGCGCTCGGCTTCCGCGGCGCCGAGCTTGCGCGCCGAGAGCAGCAGGTCGAGCGCGTGCGCCGGGCCTACGAGGCGCGGCAGCAGCCAGCTGACGCCGTGCTCGGCGATCAGGCCGCGCTGCGCGAAGGAGGTGGTGTGCTTCGCTTCGCTCGCCGCGATGCGCACGTCCGCATAGAGCGCGAGCACGAAGCCCAGGCCCGCGGCCGGACCATTGATCGCGGCGACCACGGGCTTGCCCGCCTGCAGCAGGTAGCCGAAGCGCCCGCCGTAAAGCGGCCCCACGTC
>JBFLYF010000110.1:0-9466 GCA_040756795.1 Pseudomonadota bacterium | reverse complement strand
GCGCGCGCAGCGCCTGCGGCAGCTCGCGGATTTCATCGTCCTGAGAAAATTCTAGGTGTACGAGCTGCTCAAGACGATCGACGACCCGGCCGCGCTGCGCAGGCTCGAGCGCCGGCAGCTGCACCAGCTCGCCGACGAGCTGCGCGCCTTCGTGCTCGACTCGGTGTCGAAGACCGGCGGGCACCTCTCCTCCAACCTCGGCACGGTGGAGCTCACGATCGCGCTGCACTACGTGTTCGAGACCCCGGAGGACCGCATCGTCTGGGACGTCGGCCACCAGACCTATCCGCACAAGATCCTCACCGGGCGGCGCGAGCAGATGGCGCGGCTGCGCATGATCGACGGCATCTCCGGCTTCCCGCGGCGCAGCGAGTCGAAGTACGACAGCTTCGGCACGGCGCATTCGAGCACCTCGATCTCCGCGGCGCTGGGCATGGCGGTCGCTTCAAGGATGAAAAAGGAAAACCGCAAGTGCGTCGCGGTGATCGGCGACGGCGCGATGTCCGCCGGCATGGCGTTCGAGGCGCTGAACAACGCCGGCGCCATGGACGTCGACCTGCTCGTCATCCTCAACGACAACGAGATGTCGATTTCGCCGCCGGTGGGCGCGCTCACCAATTACCTCGCGCGGCTGCTCTCGGGCCGCATGTACACCACCGCCAAGCGCGCGAGCGAGCATCTGCTGAAGCGCGTGCCGGCGATGCTCGAGCTCGCGCGCCGCGCCGAGGAGCACGTCAAGGGCATGGTGACGCCGGGGACGCTGTTCGAGGAGTTCGGCTTCAACTATCTGGGGCCCATTGACGGGCATGATTTGGACACGCTGATCGCCACGCTCGGCAACATCCGGAAGCTCGGCGGCCCGCAGTTCCTGCACGTCGTGACGCGCAAGGGCCAGGGCTACAAGCTTGCCGAGGAGGACCCGATCGCCTACCACGGGCCGGGCAAGTTCGACCCCGCCGAGGGCATCAAGAAGTCGGGCGCGGGGGCGAAACCCACCTACAGCCAGGTGTTCGGCGACTGGCTGTGCGACATGGCGCGCCTCGACCCGCGCCTCGTGGCGATCACGCCGGCGATGCGCGAAGGCTCCGGCATGGTGCGCTACTCGGAGGAGTTCCCCGAGCGCTACTTCGACGTCGCGATCGCCGAGCAGCACGCGGTGACCTTCGCCGCCGGGCTCGCCTGCGAGGGCCTGAAGCCCGTGGTGGCGATCTACTCCACGTTCCTGCAGCGCGGCTACGACCAGGTGATCCACGACGTCGCGGTGCAGAACCTGCCGGTGCTGTTCGCGCTGGACCGCGGCGGCCTGGTGGGCGGCGACGGCCAGACGCATAACGGCGCCTTCGACTACGCGTACCTGCGCGCCGTGCCCAACTTCGTCGTCATGGCGCCCGCCGACGAGAACGAGTGCCGGCAGATGCTCACCACGGGGTTCCGGCTGAATGGCCCCGCTGCAGTGAGATATCCGCGGGGAACCGGACCTGGTGCGGTTTTGCAGAAGGAGTTTTCCGAAATCCCCCTTGGAAAAGGCGAGATCAGGAGAAAAGGCAGGAAGATCGCCATCCTCGCTTTCGGCTCGATGCTCAAGCCCGCGCTCGAGGCCGCCGAGGCGCTGAACGCCACGGTCGCCAACATGCGCTTCGTCAAGCCGCTGGATGCCGAGCTCGCGCGGCGGCTCGCCGCGGCGCACGAGCTCGTCGTCACGGTGGAGGAGCACCAGATCATGGGCGGGGCGGGCAGCGCCGTCCTGGAAGCGCTCGCGGGCACGGACGCGCGCGTGCTGCTGCTCGGCCTCCCCGACCGCTTCGTGGAGCACGGCGATCCCGGCAAGCTGCTCGCCTCGGTCGGGCTGGACGCCGCCGGAATACTGAAATCGATTCGAAACGCAATACCCGAGTAAATCACTCGGGAGTTATAATGGCACGATGAAAGCGAAAGACCTGCAAAATATCCCGGACGTGCAGAGCGCGCCCGACTCGCGCAAGCTCGCGATCGACCAGGTCGGCGTCAAGGCGATCCGGCACCCGATCCGCATCAAGGAGCGCAGCGGGGGCGTGCAGCACACCATCGCGAGCTTCAACATGTACGTCGGCCTGCCGCACCACTTCAAGGGCACGCACATGTCGCGCTTCGTGGAGATCCTCTCGGCGCAGGAGCGCGAACTCACGGTGGAGAGCTTCCAGGCGATGCTCGCCGAGATGATGCGGCGGCTGGAAGCCGAGGAAGGCCGCATCGAGATGAGCTTCCCGTACTTCATCGAGAAGCGCGCGCCGGTCTCCGGCGTGAAGAGCCTGATGGACTACGAGATCACCTTCGCGGGCGAGCTGCGCGACGGCCGGCAGGGCTTCTCGATGACGGTGCTGGTGCCGGTGACGAGCCTGTGCCCCTGCTCGAAGAAAATTTCCGAGCGCGGCGCGCACAACCAGCGCTCGCACGTCACGGTCACGGCGCACACCCGCGAGTTCGTCTGGATCGAGGAGATCGTCGACATCGTGGAGAAGCAGGCCTCGAGCGAGCTCTACGGGCTCTTGAAGCGCCCCGACGAGAAGCACGTCACCGAGCGCGCCTACGACAACCCGAAGTTCGTCGAGGACATGGTGCGCGACGTCGCCGCGATCCTGAATCTGGACGAGCGCATCACCGCCTACGTGGTCGAGTCGGAGAACTTCGAGTCGATCCACAACCACTCCGCCTACGCCAGGATCGAGAGGGATAAACGAGCCTCCTAGCTCGTTTTCTCCTGGTGTTTCTGCTCATGGAAGAAACCCAGGCCCAGGATTTCGCGGCCCAGCGCGCGCGCATGGTGCTGGAGATCGACGCCATGTACGCCGAGACGCGCGCCGAGACGGGCCTCGCGGCGATGTCGCCGCGCGTGCGCGCGGCGATGGCGAAGGTCGAGCGCCACCGCCTCGTCCCCGCCTCGCAGCTGCCGCTCGCCTACCGCAACCACCCGCTGCCGATCGGCGAGGGCCAGACCATCTCGCAGCCCTACATCGTGGCGATCTCGGCCGACCTCGTCGCGCCCGAGCCGCATCACGTCGTGCTCGAGGTCGGCACCGGCTCGGGCTACCAGGCCGCCGTGCTCGCCGAGATTGTCGGGAGGGTTTACTCCATCGAGATTGTCGAATCTCTCGCTCTGAACGCAAGAAAGAATCTTGAGCAACTGCAATACAAGAACATCGACATCCGGGTGGGCGATGGTTACAAGGGGTGGCCGGAGAAGGCGCCGTTCGACGGCATCGTCGTCACCGCCGCCGCGCCGAGCGTGCCGCAGGCGCTCATCGACCAGCTCAGGCCCGGCGGGCGCATGGTGATTCCGGTCGGCACCGGCTACCAGGAGCTGGTGCTGATCACGAAGACGCCAGAGGGCAAGCTGCAGCAGCGAAGCGTCCTGCCGGTGCGCTTCGTGCCGCTCGTGCCCGGGAAGTAGCCTCTAATAGCGGCGGATCAGGGTCATGCGGTCGCCGTCGCGCCGCATCTCCACGCGGTTGAGGAAACTCATGCCGAGCAGCGCGACGTTCAGGCCGCGCTCGATCACGATCGCATCCACGTTCTGCAGCTCGATGCCGCCGACGCGCACCGTGTCGAGCTTGACGAGGAACGCCTCGACCTGGCCCGCCGCGGTGTGGGTGACGCCGCGCCGGCCCTTGCGGTAGTCGATGCCGAGGCGGCTCGCGTCGGCGGCCGGCAGCGCGATCACGGTGGCGCCGGTGTCTACGATGAAGCGGATCGAGCCGCCGTTGACCAGGCCCTCGGTGAAGTAGTGGCCGCCCGCGCCCGCGGCCAGGGTGACGCTCTGGCGGTCGGACCCCGAGGGGCTCGTGCTCCAGGTCTGGCCGCGCACCAGCACGCGGCGCTTGCCCTCGACCTCTACGGTGGCGCGCTCTTTCTCCACGCTGATCACCGTCACGCCGCCGAAGGTCTGCCCGACCTTGACCGTCTTCGGCGGCCCGTTGCCGATGACGAGCACCGCCGCCTTGTCGCCGATCGGCCCCACGAAGCTCACCTCCGAGGCGAGCGCCGGCAGCGCCCAGAGCGCGGCCAGAAGCCATCTAGAATGTCGCAGGATGAAGCCGGTCGCCATATTCAGGCACGCGCGGAGCGAAGGACCCGGGTATTTTGCCACCTGGCTCGAGCGCCGTGCGATTCCCTGGAGGCTGATCAAGCTCGACGAGGGGCGCTCGGTGCCTAAGGACGTGCGCAGGTTCTCGGGCCTTTGCTTCATGGGCGGGCCGATGAGCGTCAACGACGCGGCGCTGCCCTGGATCGCGCCCGCGCTGGAGCTCGCGCGCGAGGCGGTGCGCAAGGACGTGCCGATGATCGGCCATTGCCTCGGGGGCCAGCTGATGTCGAAGGCGCTCGGCGGCGAGGTGAGCCGCGCGCGCGTCAAGGAGATCGGCTGGGGCGAGGTCGCGGTGGAGGACAACGGCGTGGCGCGCGCCTGGTTCGGGCCGCTCGGCGCCTTCGAGGCCTTCCACTGGCACGGCGAGACCTTCAGCATCCCGCCGGGCGCCACGCGCGTGCTCGGCAACGCGCACTGCGCGAACCAGGCTTTCGCGCTCGGCAAGCATCTCGGCATGCAGTGCCACGTGGAGATGACCGAGGAGCTGATCCGCAGCTGGTGCCGCGGCGGCGCGCAGGAGATCGAGGCCTCGAAGCGCTCGCCGGGCGTGCAGTCGCCGCGCAGGATCGAGAAAAATCTCAAGGAGCGCGTCGCCGCGCTGCACAAGATCGCCGACCGGATCTACGACCGCTGGACGGAGGGACTGGCCCGCGGATGACCTGCGTCAAGACGAGCGGCCGTGCGCTGGAACAGCATTGCCCTTATCGACGTCTTCCGGAAAGGGCCAGAGATGAACACGACGGACGTTTCGGCGCTCGCACGGCATCTTTTCGCGGCGCAGGGCTCCAAGGCGATCGCCGAAGCCGCGCAGAAGGCGGCGTTCTTCGGCAAAGCCGGCGACAAGGCGCAGGCGCACATGTGGCAGCGGGTCGAGTCGGTGCTGCGCGAGATGCGGGGCCCGCACCAGAGCTAGGATTCCGGCAAGTCCGAGGCGGTATGATTTGCCCATGCCGGCCTCCGGCCCCATCGCCTCGAAAGACGCGGACGTCTTTGCGCCGACCGAGAAGGGCAACCGCCAGCTGAAGTCGGCCGGCACCTCGCTGTCGGCGACGGAGCTGCAGCTGCTGGTGCTGATCGATGGCGTCTCGAGCGTCGCCGAGATCGCGCAATGCGTCCCGCACATCCCCCGCGCGGGCGTTGGCGTCGCGCTGCGCAAGCTCGCCGCCGACAAGCTGGTCGTCTGCACGAGCGACCTTGACTCCGACGTCACGGGGTCCGGGTTCTCCACGATCGCCGTACCGGCCGGTTTTTTCAGCGGTCTGTCGGCGGACCCGAACCCCGAGGCGGACAAGGGCGTCTCGGCGCTGACCCGAAGGGGCTATTACGTGAGCATCGCGCGCCGCCCCGCCGAGCCGCGCGAGGCAAAGGAAGGCTGGCGGCCGACGATCCTGGTGGTCGATGACGACCCCGACCTGCAGAAGCTGTTCCGGATGTACCTCTCCCTCGAGGGTTTCGCCATTCGCTCGGCGGTCAAGCGCGACGAGATCGTCCTCGGCCTGGGCAAGCAGCCGGCGCCGGACCTGGTCCTGCTCGACGTCAATCTGCCCGACGCAAACGGCTTCGACGTCCTGGCGAAGATGCGGCTGCACCCCGTCTTCAGGAACATGCCGGTGATCATGCTGACGGGAGAGGCGACACGCGAAGCCGTGCTGAAGGGCCTGCGCGGCGGCGCCAACGGCTATCTCACCAAGCCCTTCCAGCCGGATATCCTGACCGGCGCGGTGAAGGCCGTGCTCGGCCTTTCCGCTCCCGCGGGAAAGAAAGAATAAGCGGACGTCAGTCCCGGAAGTTGGTGAACTGGAGCGGAATGTCCGTCACGGATTTGCGCACCAGCTGGATCGCCGCCTGAAGCTCGTCCTTCTTCGCGCCTGAGACGCGCAGCGCGTCGCCCTGGATCGAGGCCGCGACCTTGAGCTTCGAATCCTTGACGAGCTTCTGGATCTGCTTCGCCTTCTCGACCGGGATGCCGACCGCGACGGTGACCGGGCGCTTCACCTTGTCGCCGGAGATCGTCTCGATCGCGCCGGCCTGAAGGCAGCGCACGTCCACGTTGCGCTTGGCCAGGCGAGCGCGCAGCACGTCCATGACCTGGCCGAGCTTGAACTCGTCGTCGGCGAACACCGTCAGCACCAGCTCCGCCTGCTCCACGCGCGCGTCCGAGCCCTTGAAGTCGAAGCGGTTCGCGACCTCGCGGTTGGCCTGCTCGACCGCGTTCCTCACCTCCTGGCGGTCGACCTGCGAGACGATGTCGAAGGAGGCCACGCGCGCGACTAGCGGTTCAGGCGCACCAGCTCCTCGCGCCAGCGCTGCGTGGTCGAGGTCAGCCAGTCGAGGTCCGGCTGCTTCTCGGATACGAGGTATACCGAGATCTGCAGGGCGCGCCCGCGCGCGAGAAAGATCGTGGTGGTGAAGAACAGGTACTGGGGCCGGCTCGCCTGCCAGAAGGTCTCGCCGGGCACCGGCGGCAGCCTCGTCGCCTGCAGCACGGAGACCAGGGTCGGCTCGCGCTTGAGCTCGGCGAGCAGGTGCACCTTGCCCTCGGGCTCCTTCTCGAGAAAGCCGATCACGTCCGCCGCCTGGACCGGCTTGCCCAGCCCGCGCAGGGCGTCGGCGACGAGCGTGGCGAACTGCTCGGCGCCGACGCGCACGCTTTCCAGCCCCTTCGGCGTGACCGCGATCATGTAGCGGCTCCACTCGAGCCGGTCGCCCTGCGTGAAGCGCCGGTAATCGGCGTCGGAGAGCGCGAAGAGCAGTATGCGGTTGGACGCCGGGGTGAGCGTCGCCGCGAGGTCCTGCAGGCGCGGCGAGGCGAGGTCGCCCGTGTCGCTGAAGCCGGGCGGCGTATCGAGCACGATTCTCTCCGCCCCGATGCGCACCGCGAAGGGCGCGGCGGCGCACTCGAGCGACACGGCGGCAAGCAGGATCGCGAGAATGCGCATCGCCGCCATTGTACGTATCATCTTGATTTCCGGAGAACTGGGCGTTGAGCACGATCCTCAGCACGCTGCCGAAGGGCCAGAGAGTCGGAATCGCCTTCTCGGGCGGCCTCGACACGAGCGCCGCGGTGCACTGGATGCGCGCCGGCGGCGCGATCCCCTACGCCTACACCGCGAACCTCGGCCAGCCCGACGAGCCGGACGTCGCCGAGATCCCGAAAAAGGCCCTCGCCTACGGCGCCCGCAAGGCGCGCCTCATCGAGTGCCGGCCGCAGCTCGTCGCCGAGGGCATCGCCGCGATCCAGTGCGGCGCGTTCCACATTTCCACCGGCGGGGCGACCTACTTCAACACCACGCCGCTCGGCCGCGCGGTCACCGGCACGCTGCTCGTGGTGGCGATGCGCGAGGACGGCGTGCGCATCTGGAGCGACGGCAGCACCTTCAAGGGCAACGACATCGAGCGCTTCCACCGCTACGGCCTGCTCGCCAACCCGCGCCTGCGCATCTACAAGCCGTGGCTCGATGCGCGCTTCATCGAGGAGCTGGGCGGGCGCCGGGAGATGTCGGCGTACATGGCGCGGGCGGGCTTCGGCTACAGGATGCGCGCCGAGAAGGCCTACTCTACCGACGCCAACATCCTCGGCGCGACGCACGAGGCGAAGGACCTCGAGTACCTCGACAGGGGCATGGCGATCGTCAAGCCGATCATGGGCGTCGCCTTCTGGCGCGCGGAGGTGAAGGTCAGGCCCGAGAAGGTCGCGGTGCGCTTCGAGGAGGGCATGCCGGTGGCGTTGAACGGCGAGCGCTTCGCCGACGCCGTGGCGCTGATGCGGGAAGCCAACGCCATCGGCGGGCGGCACGGCCTCGGGATGTCCGACCAGATCGAGAACCGCATCATCGAGGCGAAGAGCCGCGGCATCTACGAGGCGCCGGGCATGGCGCTCTTGCACATCGCCTACGAGCGCCTGGTCACCGGCATCCACAACGAGGACACGATCGAGCAATACCGCGCCAACGGCCGGCGGCTCGGGCGGCTGCTCTACCAGGGGCGCTGGTTCGACCCGCAGGCCCTGATGCTGAGAGAGGAAGCGCGGCGCTGGGTGGCGCGGGCGGTCACGGGCGAGGTGACGCTCGAGCTGCGCCGCGGCAACGACTGGTCGATTCTCGACACCCGGAGCCGCAACCTCACCTACCACCCGGAGCGGCTGACGATGGAGAAAGGCGAGACGGCTTTCACGCCGGGCGACCGCATCGGCCAGCTCACGCTGCGCAACCTCGACATCGCCGACACGCGCGCCAAGCTGCGCGTCTACGGCGAGGCGGGGCTGCTCGGCGGCGCGGGCGGGGGCGGCGTGCCGCTGCTCGGGCGCGCGAAATCCGGCGGCCGCAGGAAGCGCTAGCCCCGATGTCGGGCGCGGTCTCTACGACGGTGCTCAAGTGGGTGCCGATGTTCGCCACTTTGTCGCAGGACGAGCTGCGCGCGCTCGCGCCGATGGTCACGCGCCGCAGCGTGCCGCGCGGCTCGGCGGTGATGCACGAGGGCGACCCGATCGACTCGCTCTACATCGTGATCTCCGGCCGGCTCAAGGTGATGCTGGGCGCGGCCGACGGCAAGGAGACCATCCTCAGCATCCTCGGGCCGGGCGAGTTCTTCGGCGAAATGGGCCTGATCGACGACAACCCGCGCTCGGCGAGCGTGGTCGCGATCGAGCCCTGCGAGCTGCTCGCGGTCGCGAGGCGCGCGTTCCGCAAATGCCTGGTCGAGAACACCGACCTGGCGATGGCCGTGATGCGCGTGCTGGTGCGGCGGCTGCGCGAGGCCGACCGCAAGATCGGCAGCCTCGCGATGCTCGATGTCTACGGGCGCGTGGCGCGCCTGCTGCTCGAGATGTCGGAGAACGTGAAGGGCCAGCGGGTCGTGACCAAGCGCCTGTCCAAGCAGGACATCGCCAAGATGATCGGCGCCTCCCGCGTGATGGTGAGCAAGGTGATGAAGGACCTGCAGGCGAGCGGCTACATCGAGGTGCAGGGGTCCACCATCGTGCTGCGCGACACCAAGCCCGGGCCGCACTAGAGCCGCGGCGCCCGCGCCATGGACAAGACGACGAATCTCGAGCGCATCGGCGCCGACGAGCTCGTCCGGCTGGAGGCCGAGAGGCGGGCGAGGGCGCAAGCCGAGGAAGAAGAGCGGGCGGCGCTGGAGCGCGCATGGCGCGGCGAGGAGGAGTACGCCCGCGCCGTCGCGGAGCTCAGAGAAGAGCGCGCGCCGCGGCGCGCGCCCGCGATCGCCGGCGCGATCCTCCTTGCCGCGGGGATCGCGCTCGCCGTCGTCTACAGCTACCGGACCCAGCAGGACCGCATGGCCGCGGCGGCCGAGGTCGAGGCGCTGCGCCTCGCGGCCGAGTCGCTC
>JBFLYF010000011.1:0-20496 GCA_040756795.1 Pseudomonadota bacterium | reverse complement strand
CGGCGGCGGCGCCCGGCGCGGCGCCGGCAGCCCCGGGGGCGGCCCCCGCACCGGCCGCGGCCGCGGCGCAGCCCGCGGTGGAGTTCCGCGAGGCCGCCTCGGTGATCGCCAACGCCGAGGCCGGCGTGCTCTCGATCCGCGCCACCTCGCGCCAGCACGAGAAGGTGCAGGAATTCCTCGACCAGGTGCTGGCGAGCGCCAAGCGCCAGGTGCTGATCGAGGCCACCATCGCCGAGGTGCAGCTCAACAACCAGTACCAGCGCGGCATCGACTGGCAGCGGCTGCGCGGGGTGGCGGGCTTCAGCTTCACGCAATCGTCCGGCGCGACGCCGGCAGGGATCAATACCAATGCGTTCATCGTCGGCTACGGCAGCGGCCCCGGGTTCAACATCAGCGGCACGATCAAGCTGCTCGAGTCGTTCGGCGACGTGCGCGTGCTCTCCAGCCCCAAGGTGAGCGTGCTGAACAACCAGACAGCGGTGCTCAAGGTGGTCGACAACCTGGTGTACTTCACGGTGCAGGCCACCACCGTCGCCTCGGCCAACGCGCCGGCGGTGACGACCTTCAACACCACGGTCAACTCGGTGCCGGTGGGATTCATCATGAGCGTGGTGCCGCAGATCAGCGAGAACGACACCGTGCTGCTGAACATCCGCCCGACGATCTCGAGGAAGCTCACCGACGTCGCCGACCCGAACCCTTCACTTGCCAACCCCTGCGGCGTCGGCGTACCCAACTGCGCGACACCGGCAATCGCGAGCCTGATTCCGGTGATCCAGACGCGCGAGATGGAGTCGGTGATGCGCGTGCAGAGCGGCCAGACCGCGGTGCTGGGCGGACTGATGCAGGACTCGGTCACCAACATCGAGGACGTGATCCCGGGGGTGCGCAACGTGCCGGGCGTCGGCCAGCTGCTCGCGCAGAGGAAGGATCTCAACCAGAAGACCGAGCTCGTGATCTTCCTGCGCCCGCTGGTCATCCGCGACACGAGCATCGAGGGCGACTACGCGCGCTTTCGCGACCTGGTTCCCGGCAGCGACTATTTCCTGAAGCCGAACCCGAGCCGGGATCCGCCGGCGCAGTAACATGAGCCTTCTGCTCGAGGCGCTGAAGAAGGCCGAGAAGGCCAAGGAGGAGGCGCAGCGGCGCGCCAAGGGGGGCGGCGAGGCGGCCGCGGACCCGGACGCGACCGTGCTCGATGAAGGCAAGCACGTCACGACACGCAACGAGCTGCCCGACATCTCCGCGCCGATGGAGATCGCGAGCGACGATCTGCAGTCCGGGGCACCGGCTGCGGCCTCGCAGCTCGCGATCGTCGACGCCGCGCCTGCATCACCGCCTCCGCCCGCGGAGCCGAAGGCACCGCCGCGGCGCGAGAGCGCCCGCGCGGCGCCCGAGGCGCCCGGCGCTGCCGCGGACCGGGCCGCGGCGCAAAAAGTGTTCGAGGCGAAGTTCAAGGAGCCGAACCCGCGGCTGCCTTTCTACATCACGCTCGGCGTGCTCGGCACGCTCGCGATCGGCACGGTGATCTACTTCTGGATCCAGTTGCGGCCCGCGCCGGCCCTGGTCAACGCCAACCCGCCGCGCGCAGCGGACGAAAAACCGGTCGAGGTCGCGGCCGCAAAGCCCGCAGCCTCGCCGGCTCCCGCGACGCCGGGGGCGGCCGAACTCCCCGGATTGCCAGGCGCGAGCGCGCTGCCGCCACCCGCGGCCCCTGCCGCGCCGGCGGCGGCGCCCGTGGCGAGCGCGCCCGCTGCCGCGGCCCCGCCGGTCGCCGCGCCTTCGACCGCGAAACCCGTCGCGCGCGCCGCGCCGCGCAAACCCGCGCCGAGCGCGGAGGACACGCGCACCGTGAGCGTCAGCCGCGGCGGGCCCCAGATTCATCCGCGCGTCGCGGCCGGCTATGCCGCCTACCAGGCGGGCGACCTCGCCGCAGCGCGCGGCGAGTACGAGCAGGCGCTGCGCGACGATGCCGGCAATCGCGACGCGCTACTCGGCCTGGCCGCAGTCGAGATGCGCGCGCAGCGCTACGACCTCGCCGACGGCTACTACCAGCGCCTGCTGCGCGCCGATCCGCGCGATCCGTACGCGCTGGCGGGCGTCCTCGCGCTGCGCAGCCAGCAGCTCGACCCGGTGCTCGCCGAGAGCCGCGTCAAGTCGCTGCTCGCCGCCGACCAGGAGGCGAACGTGCTGTATTTCACGCTCGGCAACCAGTACGCGCAGCAGGGTCGCTGGGCCGAGGCGCAGCAGGCGTATTTCAAGGCCTTCACCGCCGATCCCGACAACCCGGATTTCGCTTTCAACCTCGCGGTGAGCTTCGACCAGATTCACCAGCCGCGGCTCGCGCTCGAGTACTACCGCCGCGCGCTCGCGCTCGCCGAGAAGCGCCCGGCGGGCTTTGCCGCCGAAGCGGCGCGCGCCCGCGCGCAGCAGCTCTCGCGCTGACAGTCTCTTGCAGTGACACTATTTTGCACTGCGGCGCAACGCACCGGCGGGTATGATTGATTCTGGATGAATACGCCCACGACCCCGCAGGCGAAGCGGCATATCGGGCAGATCCTGATCGACCAGGGCATCCTCACCGAGGACCAGCTGCGTATTGCGCTGCTCGAGCAGATGAAGTCGCACCTGCCGGTCGGGCGCCTGCTGGTGCAGCTCGGCTTCGTGTCGGAAGCCACGCTGCGCGACGCGCTCTCCGAGAAGCTCGGCCTGCAGTCGGTCGACCTGGGGCACATCATCGTCGACCCCTCGGCGCTCAAGCTCTTGCCGAGGGAGCTCGCGCGCCGCTACCGCATGTTCCCGGTGGCGCTCGACCGCCAGTCGAAGAAGTTCATCGTCGCGCTCGCCGACACCAACAACATCGTCGCGGTCGACCAGTTGCGCGCGCACCTGAAAGGCGACCTCGAGGTCGAGCTGCGGCTCGCGGGCGACTCCGAAATCGAGCGGGCGATCGAGCATTACTACGGCCACGAGTTCTCGATCGACGGCATCCTGCGCGAGATCGAGACCGGAGAGGTGGACTACGCTTCGATCGCCGAGGGCGACGAATATTCACAGCCGGTGGTGCGTCTCATTTCGGCGCTGCTCGCCGACGCCGTGGAACGCAGCGCCTCGGACATCCACTTCGAGCCCGAGCAGAACTTCCTGCGCATCCGCTATCGCATCGACGGCGTGCTGCGCCAGATCCGCTCGCTGCACAAGACCTACTGGCCGGCGATGGCGGTGCGCCTCAAGGTGATGGCGAAGATGAACATCGCCGAGACGCGCGCGCCGCAGGACGGCCGCATCTCGGCCACCATGTCGGGGCGCGTGGTGGATTTCCGCGTCGCGAGCCTTCCCACCTCGCACGGCGAGAACGTGGTGCTGCGCATCCTCGACCGGCAGAAGGGCATCGTGCCGCTCGAGCGCCTCGGGCTGGAGGAGGCGCAGCTGGAGCTCTTGAAGCGCATGATCGCGCGCCCCGAGGGCATCATCATGGTCACCGGCCCCACGGGCAGCGGCAAGACCACCACGCTCTACTCGATCCTGAACCATATCAACTCCGACGGCGTCAACATCATGACGCTGGAGGACCCGGTCGAGTACCCGATGACACTGATCCGGCAGACTTCGGTGGCGGAGGCCGCGAAGCTCGATTTCGCCAACGGCGTGCGGGCGCTGATGCGCCAGGACCCCGACGTGATCCTGGTGGGCGAGGTACGCGACGAGGACACCGCGGAGATGGCGTTCCGCGCGGCGATGACCGGCCACCAGGTCTACACCACGCTGCACACCAACTCCGCGGTCGGGGCGATTCCGCGGCTGCTCGACATCGGCATCGTGCCCGACATCATGTCGGGCAACATCATCGGCGTCATCGCCCAGCGCCTGGTGCGCAAGCTCTGCCGCACCTGCCGCCAGTCGTACGATCCGGACGTCAAGGAGCGGCGCCTGCTCGGCATCACGCCGACCGAGCCCGCGGCGCTGTTCCGCTCGGTGGGCTGCGAGCAGTGCGATTACCAGGGCTATCGCGGCCGCGTCGGCATCATGGAAATCCTCAAGATCGACGGCGCGATCGACGAGCTGATCGCGCGGCGCGCCACGGCGCGCGAGATTCTCACCGCGGCCCGCGCGCAAGGGTTCCGGACGCTCGCCGAGGACGGCATCCGCCTGGTGCGCGGCGGCGTCACGAGCCTCGACGAGCTGATGCGCGTGGTCGACGTGACGGACCGAATGGCATAGGAATGAACAGGGGGTGCTTCGACGCCACTCGCACCCCCCGTGCCCCCCCGGATCCTTTCGTTGCATGCCTCTCTACACCTATAAGGCGATCGATGCCGAGGGCAAGGCCGTGCTCGGCCGCGTCGACGCGGTCAACCTCTTCGACCTCGAGCAGCGCCTGGCGCGCATGGGCCTGGACCTGGTCACCGGGGCGCCCACCACGCAGAAGAGCCGCCTCATCGGCGGCAGCAAGGTCAAGCGCCACGACCTGATCAATTTCTGCTTCCACCTCGAGCAGCTGGCGGGCGCCGGCGTGCCGATCGTCGAGGGCCTGATCGACCTGCGCGAAAGCGTCGACAACCTGCGCTTTCGCGAGGTGGTCTCTGGCCTGATCGAGACCATCGAGGGCGGCAAGAGCCTGTCGCAAGCGCTCGCCGAGTACCCGGAGGTGTTCAGCAAGGTGTTCGTCAGCCTGGTGCGCGCGGGCGAGCAGACCGGCAAGCTGCCCGACGTGCTGAAAGCGCTCTCCGAGACGCTGAAGTGGGAGGACGAACTCGCGGCGCAGACCAAGAAGATCCTGATGTACCCGCTGTTCGTCGGCGGCATCGTGATCGTGGTCACCTTCTTCCTCATGATCTACCTCGTGCCGCAGATGGTCGGCTTCATCCGCAACATGGGGCAGGACGTGCCTCTGCAGACGCGCATCCTCATCCATGTCTCGAATTTCTTCGTCGGCTACTGGTGGGCGATCATCGCCGCGCCGTTCGTCGCCTGGTTCGGGACCAAGGCTGCCGCCCGCGCCAACCCGAACGTCGCCTACACGCTCGATGACCTGTTGCTGCGCATCCCGGCGGTCGGGCCGATCCTGCGCAAGATCATCCTGTCGCGCTTCGCCTCGAGCTTCGCCATGATGTACAGCTCCGGCATCACGGTGCTCGACGCGATCCGCTCCTCCGAGGAGATCGTCGGCAACCGGCCCCTGGAAGCCGCGCTGCGCACCGCCGGGCAGCAGATCGCCGAGGGCAAGAACGTCACCGCCGCCTTCACCGACGTGGGCCTGTTCCCCCCGCTCGTCATCCGCATGCTGCGTATCGGCGAGAATACCGGCGCGCTCGACCGGGCGCTGCTCAACGTCAGCTACTTCTATAACCGCGAGGTGCGCGAAAGCATCGGCCGGGTCCAGGCGATGATCGAGCCGGCGATGACGTTGGTGCTCGGCGCGATCCTCGGCTGGGTGATGCTCTCGGTGCTCGGGCCGGTGTACGACACGATCTCGAAGATGAAGTTCTAGGCCATGTCGGCGAAGCTCGTCCTTTACTTCACCGCGGGCGGCCATGCGCTCTACCGCCGCGCGGGCGGCGCGCTCGAGCTGGAGCGGCGCTTTTCGGCCGACGACCAGGGGCTGGAGGAGTTCCGCCAGCACCTGAAGGGCCGCAAGGGTGCGCTGGCCTACGTGCTCGCCGACCTCGCGGGCGAGGACTTCCACGAGGACCAGATCCCGTACCTGCGCGGCAGCGACCGCCAGGCGGTGGTGCAGCGGCGCCTCGCGCAGCGCTACCGCGACACCCGGCTCGCCGCGGCGCTGTCCCTGGGCTACGTGAGCGGCGAGCGGCGCACCGAGCGGCTGCTGCTCGCCTCGTTCGCGAACACGCAGCAGTTCACGCCCTGGCTGGACGCGCTTGCCGAGTCCGGCGCGCGGCTCTCGGGCGTGTACTCGGTCCCGCTGCTTGCCCCCGCGCTCGCGGCGCGCCTCGGCGTGCGCGCCGGCCGTGCCTTCGTCGTCACCGCCAACGGCGCCGGGTTGCGGCAATGCTACGTCGAGGACGGGCGGCTGCGCTTCGCGCGGCTGGAGCGCGTCGCGGACATGGCGCCGGAGGCGCTCGCCGCTTTCGTGCGCGCCGAGACGCTGCGCCTGCTGCAGTACCTGTCGACGCTCAGGGCGCTGCCGCGCGAGGGCCCGCCGGTGCAGGTGCTGGTGGTCGTGCCCGAGGCCGAGCGCGCGGCCTACGAGCAGGTGCTGGTGTCCGACGCGCGCCTCGTGTTCCGCACGGTGGCGCTGGAGGAGGCGGCGCGCAGGATCGGGATCAAGCGGCTCGACCCCGGCGCGGCGGGCGAGCAGCTGTTCCTGCAGCTCGCAGTCAGGCACCCGCCGAAGGAGCAGTTCGCGCGCGTCGAGGACCGGCGCAGCTACTTTCTCTGGAAGCTGCAGCGCGGCATCGTCGCCGCCGGCGCCGCGGGCTTCGGCGCCTGCGCGCTGGTCGCCGTGGTCGGCGCTTTCGACCTCTACGGCCTGCGCGAGCAGATCTCGGCGCAGTCGGGCGCGGCGCGCCTCGCCGCCCAGAACTACCAGCGCATCACCGCCTCCTTTCCCGTCACTCAGACCACGACCGACAACCTGAAGGCGACGGTGGTCGAGTTCACCCGGATCGCGTCGCTCTCCCCCGCCCCGGAGCCGGCGCTCGTGTACCTGTCCAGGGTGATGGAGAAGTTCCCGCAGATGGAGGTCGAGGCGGTCGCCTGGCGCGTCGGCAAGCCGGGGCGGCGCGTCGAGGCGGCGGCCGCCGTGCCCGCAGCCCCGGCGGCGAAGGCGGCGCCGGCCGAAGCGACGCCGCCGGGGAGCGAGCAGCTGCAGATGCTCGAGGTGTCGGGCCGGGTGAACGCGATCAAGCGCTCGGACTACCGCGCGATCACCGAGGAGGTGCAGCGCTTCGAGCGCGCGCTCGCCGCCGATCCGGGCTGGCGGGTGCTCGGCCGGAACCTGCCGTTCGACGTCACCTCCGAGGGCACGCTCTCCAGCGCGATCGGCACCGGCGAGGGCGCCGAGGCGCCGCGCTTCACCATTCTCATCGGCCGCAGCCTGAAATGAACTTCTCGCGCGAAGAACTGAAGAAGCTCGCGGTGCCGCTCGCGCTGCTCGTGGCGCTGCTCGCGGCGGGCGCGGCGCTGATCCTCTGGGTGCAGCACGAGCAGCGCCGCGCGACGCGCGAGCTCGCGGCTGCGCGCGCCGAGCGCGTGCAGGCCGAGGAGAAGCTGACGCGCATCGCGGAAGAGGAAAAGGAAGTGAGCGACAAGCTCGCCGTCTACCGCAGGCTGAAGAGCCTCAACATCCTGGGCGAGGAGCGGCGGCTGGAGTGGGCCGACGCCATGCGGCGCATCGCCGTCGGGCGCGAGCTGCTCGAGCCGCCTTCCTACACCGTCGGGCCGCGCCATACGCTCGCCACCGCCGCGGGCAAGCCGGCCAACGTGGAGGTCTTCGCCAGCACCATGAAGGTCGGCCTGGCGCTCCTGCACGAAGGCGACCTGCTGGGGTTCCTGCGCGATCTGCGCGAGTCGGGCAACGCCTACTACTCGGTGAAGAGCTGCGAGATCACCCGCACCGGCGCGGCGCCCACCGGCGCCACCATCATCCCGCGCCTGCGCGCCGAGTGCGAGATCGACCTCATCACCATCATCGACCGGGCGGCGAAGGCATGAAGACGCTCGCTCCATTGCTCGTCGGCGGTGCGCTGCTTTGCGCGGCGGCAGCCGCGCCGGCGCAGGAGCTCGGGCGGCTCTTTTTCACGCCGGACCAGCGCGCCGCGCTCGATGCGCGGCGCAAGGCGCGCGTGCCCGACAAGCCGGCCGCCGCCCCGGTGGTCGAGCAGCCCGTCACGCGCGTCGACGGCGCGGTCAGGCGCGCGGGCGGCAGGTCCACCGTCTGGGTGAACGGCCAGCCGATCGCCGAGGGCGCGCAGCCCGGCGCCGCGCGGCTCGCGCCGCAGGGCGCGGACCCGGGGCGCGTCTCGGTGCCGGTCGGCGAATCGCAGCAGCGCGTCGAGCTGCGCGTCGGCGAGACGCTCGACCGCGGCAGCGGAGAGGTGCGCGACGTGATCGGCAAGGACGAACTGAAGATCAAGTCCCGCCCCGCCGCGCCGAAGGGCAGATGAAACGGCCGGCCGCGAAGCGCCAGCGCGGCATCGCGCTGATCGCGCTGCTTGCCGTGATTGCGCTCGGGGCCTCCTGGTTCCTCGTCTCGCAGCTCAATGCCCAGAGCGCCGTCGTAACCGCGACCGTGCGCAACCGCAACGCCGAAGCGCTCAACCGTGCCAAGCAGGCGTTAATCGGCTATGTGGCGATGCAGGCGGCCAAGACCGGTGAGAACAATCCCGGACGCCTGCCTTGCCCGGAGGGCGTATCGTACATCGGAGACGCGAGCAACGAAGGGGTTGCATGGGGCGGCATCGGTACCGATTGTGCTTCCATCGGACGACTCCCATGGCGCACACTCGGACTTGAGAAACTTGTCGACAGCGCAAGCGAGCCACTCTGGTATGTCGTCGGTCCGACCTGGCGATTGACGACCTCGACATCGACGCTAACGATCAACTCCAACACAGCGGGCGATATCAGCGTCGATGGGCAAAATGCGGTGGCATTGATCATCGCTCCGGGCTCTGCAATGAACGCCCAAGCGGCCGCCGGTTGCACGGCTCGAAACCAGGTACGGGCTACGCCCGCGCCTACAATGGATGCTCGCGACTATCTCGAGTGCTTCGACTCAGCGACGCTGCAGTTCACCACAACCGCCTCAAGCAGCTCATACAACGACCAAGTGGCGCGTATCACTGTCGCCGACGTTTTGCCGGCGATCGAGGCCGCGATCGCGAACCGCATCGAGCGCGAAATCGCGCCCGTGCTCAAGAATATCTACATCGCGCCGAACTGGGGTCTCTCGGGTACGGACCGGGTCCTGGCCTACCCAGCGACCTTCGGCAACCCCGATACCGCAAACTTCACCGGCAGTTCAGCCAATACAAGAGGATTGCTGCCCTTCTCATATACGGACGTTTACCCCGATCAGTCGTGGCCCTCAGACTGCACCGCAGGCGCCGGCGCACCGCGCTGCGACCCGACCCTGGTCAGTTGGAGCAACGCCGCGCCGAGCATTTCCTACTCCGGGGGCATCACACTGCTGTCGAGCTGCTCGTACTTGGGGCCGACCGACTATGCCGAGTGCAGTGGCTCCTATACGGGCACCCCCTTGCTTGGCGCGCAGATCACCGTGAGCGGCCCGCAAAGCAATGGAGCAATGTCATTGCGTCAGTTGCGCTCCGCAACCACGGGTTTTGTCTTCTGGTTGGATATGACGACTTGGAACTTTACCTGGTCCCAGCCGTCGCCGACCGTCCAGCTGAACAGCGATGGCACCTTCACGGTTTCGATCACTGCCACACCGCCCACACCAGTGGTGCCCTTGGCGGGTGTCATGTACTGGATCTACGTACCCGGAAACGCAACCACGGATCACTGGCTGCTCGAGACACGCACGGGATCAGTCTGCAACCCGAACGGCAACAGTCTTTGTCCCAGCACAAGCTGGTTCGCACGCAACCAGTGGCATAAGCTCACCTACTACGCGATCGCGCCGGGCTACGCGGCGAGCGGCAGTGCGCCGCGCTCCTGTACCACCGGCGGCACCTGCCTTTCGGTGACGAACGTCACGCCCGCGGGCGGGCAGCGCGCGATCCTCATCCTCGCGGGGCGCAGCATCGACGGCTCGGCGCGGCCGAGCGGCACGCTCGGCAACTATCTCGAGTTCGGCAACGCGACCGGGGCCTTCGAGCGCCAGGCGGTCAGCACGTGGAACGACAGCACGCTGAAAAAGCCCTTCAACGACCGGGTCGCCGTCGTCGATTCGAACTGATGCGGCGCGCGCGCATCGTTTCGCGGGTGGCGGGATTCACGCTGACCGAGCTTGCGGTCGTGTTCACGATCGTCGCCTTCTTGCTGGCGGCCGCGATGTACACGCTGTCGGCGCAGACCGAGCAGCGCAATTTCGAGGAAGCCCGGCGCCGTCTCGAGCTCGCGAAGGAACTGGTCCTGGCCTTTGCGATCGTAAACGGCCGGCTGCCCTGCCCGGCGACATCGACCAGCAACGGCGACGAGGCACCCTCGGGCGGCGGCGCTTGCACCGGCTACCTGCCGAACAGCACCAATACCACGGGCTTTCTTCCCGCCACCGCCATCGGATTCAAGCCGGTGGACGCCTCGGGCTACGCCACCGACCCCTGGGGCAACCGCCTGCGCTACGCGGTTGCGTCGAATGCGACGCAACCGACCGGCTCGACCGGCTGCACCACGCCGAGCAACCCGGATGCCTTCACGACCGCCAGCAAACTGAAGAGCAGCACCAACAGTATTTCGTGCGCGCCGAGGGATCTCGTCATCTGCACCGCGACGCAGAATACGGTCCCGGGTGCGACCCCGAGCTGCGGCACCTGGGGGACGGCTGGCGACGCGCGACCGGTGACTAATCAGCTGACCGTGGTGGCCGTGATCATCTCGCCCGGCAAGAATACGGCGACGGCGAGCGGCGGTACCGATGAGGGAGAGAACGTCGATAACGACGGTGTCTTCGTTTACCACGAGCCCCGACCGAGCGATGGTCAGGGCGGTGAGTATGACGATCAGCTCGTCTGGATCTCGGCCGGGGAGCTCTACGGCAAGCTGATCGCCGCCGGTCAATTGCCCTGACTCAGGCCCTCGCCCGGGCGAGCGCGAAGCACACCGCGCCGTCGCGGTTTTCCGCGAGCGTCAGCGCGTAGCCGCTCGCCTCGGCGTGGCGCGCGGCCTGGTACAGGCCGATGCCGAGACCTTCGGCCGAGCGCACCGGCGCGCGCAGCAGGTCGCGCGCCACCGCCGGCGGCACCGCGCGGCCGCTGTCGAGCACGCGCAGCTCGGGCGCGCCGCCGCTGCACAGCACGCTCACCTTGATGCGCATGCCGGGCGCCGCGGCGCGCTTGGCGATCGCGTTCTGCAGCAAGTTGTCGGCGACGCCGTCGAACAGCGCCTTCGGCACCCGCAGCTCGGGATCCAGGCCCGCGGCGGAGAACTCGACGTCCTGCGCCTGGTACTGGCGCGCCAGGCCCTCCCACCACTCGCGCAGCGCCACCTGCGGCGAGGCCTCCTCGCCGGGCCGCTGCAGCTTGTCGAGCGTCGCCTGCAGGCGCTGCGCGATCGCGGGCAGCTGGCGCCGCACCAGCGCCTGCAGCCCGGGGGACTCGTCCTGCGCGGCGAGCGAGCACAGCACGTTCAGCGACTGCAGCAGGTTCTTGACGTCGTGCGTCAGGCGCGCGCCGGTCTCGTGGATCGCCTGCAGGTAGCTCGCTTCGCGCAGCTTCTGCTCGCGCAGCTTCGCGGCGTAGAACTCGCCGAGCAGCTGCCCGAGCAGGTGCATGTGCCATTGCAGCGCCGGGCTGGTGCGGTAGCGCGAGAAGATGGTGAGCACGAGATCGCTCCCCTCGTAGCTCACCGCGTGGTCGCTGCGCGCGCCGGTTTCGCCGTGCCGCTCGCCCGCCTGCCACGCGGCGCCGGCGATCCAGGGCAGGCGCGCGAGCCCCGCCACGCCCTCGGCGAGGAAGCGATCGGGCCGCGCCTCGAGCTGAGAGAGCTCGGCAAGGAAATACAGCCATTTCTCGACCGGCAGCCCGATCGAGAACAGGTACCGGGAGAAGAACACGTTCAGCCCGGCGTAGCCGGTGCGCGGGTTCCACGCCAGGCCGATGGCGAAAATCGAACCGGCGATCAGGAACACCGTGTCGGTGAGCGCCTCGAGGTATGCCACGCGCCCCAGCGTCATGAACGTGAAGCTGCCGAGGATCACCATGCCGAGCACCAGCATCAGGAAGATGCTGTAGAAGAAATCGATCACCTGCGGTGCGTCGGGCGATTCGGGCTCGGCGGGCATGAGCGCCAGCGCGACCAGCAGCGCCGGCAGCCCGTACTCGGCGATCGACCGGATCTCCGGCGTCACCTCCCGGCGCGGCGCGATCTCGGGCAGGATGATGATCGCGAGCAGCGCGAGCAGGTAGAACAGCACCACCAGGTAGCAGCGCCGCTGCCAGCGCGCCTGGTGCAGGAACACCTTGCCGCCCACCAGGCCCGCCAGCACCACGACCCAGAACGCGAGCAGCCACCAGGAGAGCCACAGCATCACCGCGCTCGCGCCCAGCGCGATGAAGCCCGCCTGCGTCAGGCTCACCCGGTGCTCGCCGCGCAGGAACGGCTGCCACAGCAGCAAGAGGCCCAGGTGCGCGAGCAGCAGCGCTCGCGCCCAGTCGTCGGCGGTGCCGCGCAGCACGGCAACGTGCAGCAGACCGAGCATCGCGATGACGACGAAGCGCCAGTGCCGCTGGCTGAGGCTCCAGGCGGCGCTCGCCAGCCTCGAGTACGCGGGGACGGCCAGGCTCGGTGCTTGCATGTGGGATGGGCGGTGACTAGTCTAGCGCACCCACTCGCCGCGCCGATGCCGCGCCCCTTGCGTTCCGCCGCCGTTGTCGCCCGCTACGTCCTCGTCGAGGCGCTGCGCAGCGGCCTGCCGTGGCTCGCTGCCGCGTGCCTCCTCGCCGCGCTCGGGCTTGCCGCGTTCCTCTCGCAGGTCGCGATCACCGAAGGCGCGGCGCTGCAGGCGGCCACGGCGGCAGCGCTGCTGCGCGCCTGCGCGGCGTTCCTGGTCGCCGCGCACGTCGTCGCCAGCGTCGCCCGCGAGGCGAGCGACAAGGGACTGGAGCTCGCCCTCGCCCTGCCGATCTCGCGCCCGGCCTTCTATCTGGGCAAGCTGCTCGGCTTCGCCTGCACCGGCGCGATTCTGGCGACGCTGTTCGCGCTGCCCCTGCTCGCCTGGGCGCGGCCCGCCGACCTCGCCGCGTGGTGGGTCTCGCTCGCGGCGGAAGCCGCGCTGATGGCGGCCGCAGCCCTGTTCTTCGCCTCGGCGCTCTCGCAGACCGTCGCTGCGATCACGGCGGCCGCCGGGCTTTATCTGCTGTCGCGCACGATGGCCGCGATCCAGGCGATCGCTGGCGGCCCGCTCGCCGAGGACACGCTCGCCGCGAGCGCCGCGCGCCGGGTCCTCGATGCGCTCGCGCTGCTGCTGCCGCGGCTGGACGCGGTGACGCGCGGCGACTGGCTGCTCTATGGCGCGCCGGGCGCCGCGCAGATCACGCTCGCGCTCGGCGGCCTCGCGCTCTACATCGTGCTGCTCGCCGCCGCCGGCCTGTTCGACTTCAGCCGGCGCAACCTGTGACGCGCTTGGGCGGCGCCGAGCGCCCGGTCGCCGCGGTTCCCGGCTGGATCCTGTGGCTGCTCGCCGCTGCGCTCGCCGCGCAGCTCGCGTGGCGCATCGCAGAGCCTCCGCTGCTGGCGACGGCAAGCGACCTGCCGCAAGCCCCCTCGGGCGGCGTAATGCGCGTCGCGAGCGTCGGCGAGCCGGCGGCGCTCGCGCGCCTCGCCATGCTCTGGCTGCAGGCGTTCGACTCGCGCGGCGACAACCTCATCCCCTACCAGCGCCTCGACTACGCGCGGCTGCTCGCGTGGCTCGGCATGATCCTCGAGATCGATCCGCGGAGCGGCTACCCGCTGTTCGCGGCGGCGCGCGTCTACGCCGAGAATCCCGATCCCGCGAAAATGCGCGCGGTGCTCGACTTCGTCTACGCGCAGTTCTTCGCCGACCCCAACCGCCGCTGGCCGGCGCTCGCGCACGCCGCGCTGCTCGCGAAGCACCGGCTCAACGACCTGCCGCTCGCGCGGCGCTACGCCGCCGCGCTGCAGCGCCTCACCACCGACCCCTCGGTGCCGCTCTGGGCAAAGCAGATGGAGATCTTCATTCTCGAAGACATGAACGAGCTGGAAGCCGCCAAGGTGATGCTCGGCGGCCTGCTCGCGAGCGGGCACATCCGCGATCCCGGCGAAAGGCGCTTTCTGGAAGGCAGGCTCAAGGAACTGGAACGCCGGCTCGCCGATCGACCCGGGTCCCGGGATGGTTGAAAAATCGTCAGAACCGTCGGCATTTCGACGTTTTTCTGAAGAATTCTGACCCAAAAGCCGGTTTTGGCCGGCTTTTCGGCTGGTACGCCACTTGCAGCTAGTTCGGCACGTGCTGTCTTCAGAGGGAGTAGCGCCATGAAACACAGGCAAGAGGGCTTCACCCTGGTCGAGATCGCGATCGTTCTCGTGATCATCGGGCTGCTGCTGGGCGGCATCCTGAAGGGCCAGGAAATGATCACCCAGGCGAAGATCAAGAACATCGTCGCGGACTTCTCGGGCGTCTCGGCCGCCTACTACGGCTACCAGGACCGCTACCGGGCGATCCCGGGCGACGATGCGAACGCGGCGACGCGCTGGACGGGCGCGATCGCCGGAAACGGCAACGGGCAGGTCGCCGGCACCTACAACAACGCCTGCCCGACCACGGTCGCGGCCGGCACCCCGGAATCGTGCCTCTGGTGGGACGACCTGCGGCGCGCGGGATTCGTCTCGGGCAGCGGCGGGCAGCAGCCGTTCAATGCGGTGACCGGCATGATCGGGGTGCAGACCGGCGACGGCGCGGGCGCCGCGACCATGCTCAACGTCGCGGGCGGCAACGGCTTCGTCGGCCTGATCATCTGCTCGGCGGGCTTGCCCGACAAGATCGCGATCGCGGTCGACACGCAGATGGACGACGCCTCCTCGAACACGGGCACGGTGCGCGGGCTGCTGCAGACGGCGCCCAACCCCAACATCGGCGCCGGGCAAGTCGCGACCGCGGCCTTCGCCGAGACCGGCACCAACATCTACACGCTCTGCCGCTCGCTGTAGCGCGGGCGATCGGGGCAGGAAAAGCCGGCGCGAGCCGGCTTTTTTTTCGGCTGCTCAGCCCTGCAGCAGCCGCATCTCGGCGGCGGCGAGCAGCTCCGGCACGCCGAGCAGCACCACCACGTCGCCCGACTCGAGCAGCCCTGCTTCCTGCGGCTCGAGCCGGCGCCCGGATCCGGGCCGGCGCACGGCCTTCACCTGAACGCCGATCTCCTCCAAGCCCAGCTCGCCGACCGGTTTGCCGATCGCGTACGCGCTGCCGACCAGCGTCACCGAGTGCAGCCGCGCGTTCGCGCCCTCCGCCTGCCCGGGCTCGTCGCTCGCGCCGTGGAACAGGCCCCTCAGCAGGCCGTACTGCTCGTCGCGCACCGTCCGCATGCGCCGCACGACGCGGTTGAGCGGCACGCCGACCCAGACCAGCGTGTGCGAGGCGAGCATCAGGCCCGACTCGAGCGCTTCCGGCACGATCTCGGAGGCCCCCGCCGCGGCGAGCCGCGCGATGTCGGCGTCGTCCCTCGCGCGCGCGATCACCGGCAGCGACGGGTTGAGCGACTGGATGTGGGCGAGCGCGCGCAGCGCCGCGGCCGAGTCGGCGAACGTGATCACCGCGGCAGCGGCGCGCAGCACGCCCGCCGCGATCAGCGCCTCGCGTCGGGCGCAATCGGCGAACACCACGGTGTCGCCGGCCAAGGCGGCCTCGCGCACCCGCTCGGGGTCCAGATCGAGCGCGATGTAGTGCACGCCTTCGGCGTCCAGCAGGCGCGCGATGTGCTGGCCGTTGCGGCCGTAGCCGAGGATGATGACGTGGCGCTCGCGCTCGAGCGACTGCACCGCGACGCGGTGCATCTCCAGAGAGCGCAGCATCCACTCCGAGCTGGAGAACCTGAGCACGATGCGGTCGCTCGCGCCGATGAGGAAAGGGCTCGCCAGCATCGACAGGATCATGGCGGCGAGCAGCGCCTGGGTCACGGCATCCGGCGCCACGCCCGCGGCGGCGCCCTGCGCGAGCAGCACGAAGCCGAATTCTCCGCCCTGCGCGAGCGCAAGGCCGGTGCGCAGCGCCGCCCCGGGTGCGGCACCGAACCACCGCGACAGCGCCGCGATGAGGGTGAACTTGAGCGCGACGAGCAGAGCGAGGAGCGCGAGCACCAGCCCCGGCCGCTCGGCGACCGTCCGCAGGTCGAGCATCATCCCGACGCTGACGAAGAACAGCCCCAGCAGCACGTCGCGAAACGGCTTGATCTCTTCCTCGACCCGGTAGCGATACTCGGTCTCCGAGATCAGCATCCCCGCGAGGAACGCGCCGAGGGCGAGCGACAAGCCCGCCAGGCCGGTGAGGTACGCCATCGCCAGGATCACCAGCAGCACGTTCAGCACGAAGAGCTCGGTGGACTTGCGCCGCGCCACCAGGCCGAACCAGGAGCGCATCACGCGCGGCCCGGCGAGCAGCACCAGCGCGAGCACCAGCGCGGCCTTGGCGAGCGCGAGCGCGACCGCGCCGCCGATGCCGCTCCCGGGGTCCCCGAGCACCGGCACCAGGATCAGCAGCGGCACCACGGCGAGATCCTGGAACAGCAGCACCCCCACGATGGCGCGGCCGTGCGCGGTGTCGAGCTCGAGCCGCTCGGCGAGCAGCCGCGAGACCACCGCGGTCGAGGACATGGCGGCCGCGCCGCCGAGCGCGACCCCGGCGGGCCAGCCCGCGTCGAGCGCCCAGGCGGCCGCGGCGCAAGCGCCGATCGTGAGCGCGACCTGCGCCCCGCCCAGGCCGAACACCTCGCGGCGCATCACGCGCAGCTTCGGCAGGCTGAACTCCAGCCCGATCGTGAACATCAGGAACACCACGCCGAACTCGGCGAGGTGGCGCGTCTGCGCGTCGTCGGACACCAGCCCCGCCGCGCGCGGGCCGAGCGCGAGCCCCACCGCGAGGTAGCCGATCATGGGCGGCAGCGCGAAGAAGCGGCACGCGACCACCGCCAGCACCGCCGCGGCGAGCAGGACGAGGATCGGTGCGATGTCGGCGGCGGGCACGGCGAAGCGGTTGAATTGATTGGGCTATACTCCCCGGATGATACCGAAGGACTCCACCGGCTCGGCGCTCGAGCTCGCGCGCCGGGTGCTCGGCATCGAAGCCGACGCGGTGCGCGCGCTGATCGAGCGCCTGGACGAGCGCTTCCTCGCCGCGGTATCGCTGATCCTCGCCTGCAGGGGTCGGGTGATCGTCAGCGGCATCGGCAAGTCCGGACACATCGCGCGCAAGATCGCTTCCACCTTCGCGAGCACCGGCACGCCGGCATATTTCGTGCACCCGGCCGAGGCGAGTCACGGCGACCTGGGAATGATCCAGCGCGACGACGTGTTCGTCGCCATTTCCTACTCCGGCGAGAGCGACGAGCTGCTCAGCATCATCCCGTTGGTGAAGCGGCGGGGCGCGAAGCTCGTGGCGATCGCGGGCAGCGCGGCTTCGTCGCTCGCGCGCGAGGCCGACGTGTTCCTCGACGCTGCCGTCGCTCAGGAAGCCTGTCCGCTCAATCTGGCGCCGACCGCCAGCACCACGGCGGCGCTCGCGCTCGGCGATGCGCTCGCGGTCGCGCTGCTCGACGCGCGCGGCTTCTCGGCCGACGATTTCGCGCGCTCGCATCCCGGCGGCGTGCTCGGCAGGAAGCTCCTGACGCACGTCGCCGACGTCATGCGGACCGGCGAGGCGATTCCGCTGGTGCGCGAAGACACGACGCTCGCCGAAGCGGTCCTCGAGATCACCCGCAAGGGCATGGGAATGACGGTCGTCGTGGACGCCGCCCAACGCATTGTCGGCATGTTCACGGACGGCGACCTGCGCCGCGCCATGGAGCGGGGGGTCGACCTGCGCAGCACGCCGATCGCGTCCGTCATGACGCGCGCGCCGCGCACCATCCGTCCCGAGGCGCTCGCGGTCGAGGCAGTCGAAGCGATGGAGAGTCGCAAGATCACGCAGCTGCCCGTGGTCGACCCCGCCGGCCGGCTGGTCGGCGCGCTCAACATCCACGACCTGTTCCGGGCGAAGATCGTCTAGGCCGGATGCAAGCCGCGCCGGAAGGGGCGAAGCGCGAGGCAGTGGAACGAGCGAAGCGCGTGCGCCTCATGCTGTTCGACGTCGACGGCGTGCTCACCGACGGGCGGCTCTGGTACGGCCCCCAGGGCGAGGCGCTCAAGGCGTTCAGCGCGCCCGACGGCCACGGCCTCAAGCTGCTGATGCAGAGCGGCGCCGCGGTCGCGCTGCTCAGCGGCCGCAGCTCCGCCGCCGTCGCGGCGCGCGCCGCCGAACTCGGCGTCGGCCACGTGCTGCAGGGGATCGACGACAAGCGCGCGGCGCTCGACGCGCTCCTCGCGCGGCTCGGCATCCCCGCCGAAGCCGCGGGCTACATGGGCGACGAGGTGGTCGACCTGCCGGCGATGCGCCGCTGCGGCTTCGCCTGCGCGCCGCGCGAGGCGCACGAGCTGGTGCGCGCGCACGCGCACTACGTCGCCGCCGCGCCCGCGGGCGGCGGCGCGGTGCGCGAGGTGTGCGAGTTCCTGATGCGCGCGCAGGGCACGCTCGACGCGGCGCTTGCCCGATACCTGGCGTGAGACTGTCCGCGACGCGCATGTTTCCGCTGCTCCTGATGCTCGCGCTGGCGGCGCTCACCTTCTGGCTGGAGCGCACGGTGCGCGAGGAGGAAGGCGTGCATCCGTCGCTGCGCCGGCACGATCCCGACTACATCGTCGACAAGCTGGTGTACACGCGCTTCAGCGCGCAGGGCGCGGTGGAATCTACGCTCTCGGCGGCGAAGATGATACATTACCCGGACGACGACTCGACCGAACTGGTCGCGCCGCGCATGGTGCAGACGAAGCCGAACGAGCCGCGCGTCATCGTGACCGCCGACCGCGGCACGCTGTCGCAGGACGGCGAGGAAGTGTTCCTGTACGACAACGTGCTGCTGGTGCGCGAAGGCGGGCCGGACCGCCCGGAGACCCGCATGCGCAGCAGCTTCATGCACGTGGTGCAGGCGCGCTCCCTGATGCGCACCGACCGCGAAGTGACGATCACCGAGGAGGACCGTGTGCTTTCGGGGCGCGGCATGGAATATCACAACGACTCGCGGCAGCTCTACCTGCGCGAGCGCGTGCGCGGCCGCTTCGAGTCGAAGAACCGGGAAGCGCCCACAAAATAGATGATCCGGCTTTTCGCCTTCATGCTCGCCCTGAGCGCCTTCGCGGTGCACGCCGAAAAGGCGGACAAGGAGAAGCCGACGCACATCGAGTCCAACCGCATGAGCTCGGATGATGCGCGGCGCATCACCATATTCGAGGGCAAGGTGGTGCTGACCAAGGGCACGCGCGTGGTGCACGCCGACCGCATCGTGGTGCGCCAGGACGCCGACGGCTTCCAGTTCGCCACCGCCACCGGCAAGCCGGTGCGCTTCCGCCAGAAGGGCGACCCCAAGGACGGCAAGGAAGGCGTCTGGACCGACGGCGAGGCGCTGCGCGTGGAGATCGACGACCGCAACGAGCGGGTGGAACTGTTCGAGCAGGCGCGCGTCACCCGCGACCAGGACGTGGTGAACGGCGACTACATCTTCCTCGACCAGCGCACCCAGTTCTTCTCGGTGAGCGCGGCGAAGAGCGCAGCGCCCGCCTCCGCCGAAGGCCGCGTGCGCGCCGTCATCCAGCCGAAGGCCAAGCCCGAAGCGAAATGAGCGTGCTGCGCTCGGAGGGCCTGCGCAAGCGCTTCAAGTCGCGCACCGTCGTCGAGGGCGTGTCGCTCGAGGTGGCGAGCGGCGAAGTGGTGGGGCTGCTCGGGCCGAACGGCGCCGGCAAGACCACCTGCTTCTACATGATCGTCGGCCTGGTCGCGGCCGACGCCGGACGCATCCACCTCGACCGCCGCGAGCTCACCGGGCTGCCGATCCACCGCCGCGCGCGGCTGGGCATCTCCTACCTGCCGCAGGAGAACTCGGTGTTCCGCAAGCTCTCGGTGGAGGAGAACGTGCAGGCGGTGCTCGAGTTGCAGGGGCTCGCGCCCGAAGAGGTGCAGGCGCGCCTCGCGGAGCTGCTCGCCGAGCTCAACATCTCGCACCTGCGCCGGCACACCGCGCTGTCGCTCTCCGGCGGCGAGCGCCGGCGCCTGGAGATCGCGCGCGCGCTCGGCACCCGGCCCACTTTCATCCTGCTGGACGAGCCCTTCGCCGGGGTCGACCCGATCGCGGTGCTCGACATCCAGCGCATCATCGGCTACCTGAAGGAGCGCGGCATCGGCGTGCTGATCACCGACCACAACGTGCGCGAGACGCTCGGCATCTGCGACCGCGCCTACATCATCAACGAAGGCAAGGTGCTCGCCTCCGGCCGGCCCGACGAGATCGTCTATAATGACAGCGTCCGCCGCGTCTATCTGGGCGAGCATTTCCGCATGTAGCGCGCGGCGCGTTGCCGCCCCTTCGCCGATGAAGCCCACCCTGCAGTTCCGGCTCTCGCAGCACCTGACCCTGACGCCCCAGCTGCAGCAGTCGATCCGGCTGCTGCAGCTTTCCACCGTCGAGCTCAACCAGGAGATCGAGCGCCTGCTGATGGAGAACCCGATCCTCGAGCGCGAGGAGGGCGACGGCGAGGGTGCGCCCGCGGGGCCGGAGCCGGCGGCGCGCGCACCGGCGGGCGAGGCCGCGGCGA
>JBFLYF010000109.1:0-9493 GCA_040756795.1 Pseudomonadota bacterium | reverse complement strand
AGGCCGAACACCGCCGCGGCCGCGCCGGGGCCCGCGTCGAGCGGCGAAAACCCGTCGATGACGAGGCTGAGCGGCAGCAGCACCGCCGCGGCGCAGATCGTGGATCCGGTCGACATCGCAAGCGGCGCGATGCGCGTGTGGCGGCGCGCGTACACCGCGCCGAACCCGATGCACAGCGCGGCGAACAGGATCAGCGCCTGCCCGGTGAGGTCGCGCCCCAGGCCGAGCAGCGCCGCCGGCCCGACCACGAGCGCGACTCCGGCGAACCCGGCGAGCGCCCCCGCGAAGCGCCGGCGCGTGACGCGATCATCCGGCGTCAGGAAGTGGGCAATGAACAGCGTGAAGATCGGCGTGATGCCGAAGAGGATCCCGGCGATGCTGCTCTGCACGTAGACCTGGCCCCAGGCGAGCGCGATGAACGGCAGGGCGCCGCTCACGATCCCGAGCACCGCCAGGGTCCGCCAATCGCCCGCCGCCGCCGGCAGCCGCCCTCCCGCGAGCGCGAGGATCGCGGCGAGCGCGAGCGCGGCCGTCAGCGCGCGGCCGGCCGCAACGGTCAGCGGCGGCAGCTGCGCCACCGCAACGCTCGTGAAGGAGAACGCGCTGCCGTACATGAGCGCCGCGGCAAGGAGCACGGCCCAGTGCGAGGCGCGCATCAAGGCGAGGCCCCGGAACGATCGGATCGGACAGATTGATCAAGTTGGCGAGCCATCGGAGGCGGGGCAGCGGGTACGATTGAGTATGCGGGATTCGGCGGCACCAGACAAAATGCAGGGCCGCGCGCGATGAGGTCACGTTGAAGGCGCAGCCCGGGCTGCGGCCGCCGGGGCCGCCCCGCCTGCCGCTGCTCGGCCAGTCGCTCGCTTTCGCGCGCGATCCGATCGCGTTCCTCGCCGGCGTGGCGCGCAAGTACGGCGATATCGCCTACTTCCGGCTCGGCAGCGTGGACGTGTATTTCGTCAGTCATCCCGACCTGGTGCGCGAGGTGCTGCTGACGCAACGCGCAAGCTTCACCATCAGCCCGCTGCGCGAGCGGCTCTGCCCCGTGGTCGGGCGCGGGCTGTTCACCTCGCACGGCGCGCTGCACGCGCAGCAGCGCCGGTTGATGCAGCCGGTATTCCGCAAGTCGCGCATCGAGAGCTACGCCGGCCAGATGGCGGCGCTCGCGCAGCGCACCCGCGACCGCTGGGCCGACGGCGGCGAGATCGACGCCGCCGAGGAAATGATGCAGCTCACCATGTTCGTCGCGGCCGAGGCGCTCTTCGGCCACGATATCGGGCGCGACTCGGACGCCGTGTCGCGCAACGTCACGCACCTGCTCGAATACTTCACGCGCCTGGTGTCGCCGTTCTTCAGCCTGCTGCTGAGGCTGCCGCTGCCTTCGACGCTGCGCTTCCGCAGGGCGGTGCGGGACCTGGACGCCGTGATCTACCGCATGATCGAGCAGCGGCGCGCGAGCGGCGCCTCGGGCGACGACCTGCTCGCCCGGCTGATGCGCGCCAAGGACGACGAGACGCAGGCGCAGATGACCGAGACCCAGCTGCGCGACGAACTGCTCACCCTGCTGATCGCCGGCCACGAGACCACCGCCAACCTGCTGGCCTGGACGCTCTTCCTGCTGGGGCAGGACCCAGAGGCGGACGCGCGCATGCACGACGAGGTGCGGCACGTGCTTGCCGGGCGCAGCGGGTTCGCCGCCGCCGACACCGAGCGCATGCCGTACACGCGAAAGGTCATCCTCGAGGGCTTGCGCCTGTACCCCTCGGGCTGGTTCATCGGGCGCTCGGCGCTCGCCGACGTGTCCCTGGGCGGCTACACCGTGCCCAGGGGCGCTGTGGTCATGCTCAGCCAGTACATCATGCAGCGCGACGCGCGCTTCTACGATGCGCCGGAGCGCTTCCTGCCGGAGCGCTGGACCGAGCAGTTCGAGCGCGAGCTGCCGCGCGGCGCGTTCTTCCCGTTCAGCGCCGGGGACCGGCACTGCATCGGCGAGGGATTCGCCTGGCAGGAGGCGATTCTCATTCTGGCGACGCTGCTCGAGCGCTGGAAGTTCGAGCTGATCCCGGGCCAGAACATCCGGCCGCGGCCTTCGGTGACGCTGCGGCCGGACAGGCGGATAAGGATGCACGTGCGGCGGCGCGGCTAGCGCGCGCGCCCGGGTAGAATCGCGGCTTTCTTTCCTGAGCCACCCGGATGTCGTTCTTCATCACGCTGGTCGAGAGCTCGGATGCCAGCCGGCGCGCCATCGAGAGCCTGCCCAAGGTCCACGCCATGATCCACAAGGGGCTCACTCTGGCGGAGTACCGCGCGTTCCTGCACGACCTCTACCACATCGTCTGGCACTTCTGCCCGGTGATGAAGGCGGCGCTCGCGCGCTGCGACGGGGGCATGGCGCGGGTGCGCGCCGAGCTCGAGGAGCGGATCGAGGAGGAGGCGGGGCATGAGCTCTGGGTGCTGGAAGACGTCGGCGCCGTGGGAGGCGATGTCGAGCGCGTGCGTGCGGAACCGCCGAGCGCGCCGGTGCAGGCGATGGTCGGCTTCAACTACTACGCGGCGGAGCGGGTGCACCCGTGCTCGGTGCTGGGAATGCTGTACGTCCTGGAGGTGATCGCCTCCGTCTACGGGGGCAAGGTCGCCGACTCGATCGCGCGCGCGCTCGGGCGGGACGCGGCGGCGGGGGGGTTCCGCTTCCTGTCCTCGCACGCGACCATGGACCAGGACCACATGGCGAAGCTCAACGTGCTGCTGAAGACGATCGAGGATCCCGCCGCGCAGGCGGCGGTGATCAACTCGACGCACGTCAACTTCCATCAGTTCGGCCAGCTCTTCGGCGAGGCCGGGTTCGTCTCGCACCTGGCGCGCTAGAGGCGCCTCAGCCCGCGGCGAACGCGACTCCCGCCGGGGCGGCCTGCGGCGCCTGCGCGGCCGCCTCCATGCGCTCCGCATTCAACGCGGCTTCCATGCGTTCCTGCTGCGCGCGCACCACGCGGCTCATCATGCGCAGGTCGCGGTCCTCCAGCCGCAGCGCGCAGTCCACCCAGGTTTCGGCGATGACGTCGAGCTCCTCGCGCGTCACCGGGTTGACCTGCTGGCGCACCCGCATCACCCCCTGGAAGCCGTTGCGGCGGCGCGCATTCCTCGCGATCCAGGCCTGCACCGCGCTCTCGCCCTCGCCGTCCTTCGCGAGCACGTCGACGATCCCCATCTCGTGCAGCTTCGTCGCCGGCAGGATCCTGCCCGAGAGGATCAGCTCCTCGGCCGCGCGCGCGCCGATGCGGCGCGCGAGCAGGCTGTAGGCGCCCATGCCCGGGAACAGGTTGAACAGGATCTCGGGCAGGCCCATCATCGCCGATTCCTCCGCGACGATGAGGTCGGAGGACAGCGCCATCTCGAAGCCGCCGCCGAGCGCCTCGCCCTGCACCAGCGACACGCTGGTGAGCGTCGGGCACTGGTAGTGGTGCACCTGCGCGTGGATGTTGTCGACGCACATGCGCGCGTAATGCGCGAGCGCGTCACGATCGCGCGAGCGGATCAGGAGCAGGAACAGCGCGAGGTCGCCGCCGAGGTTGAAGACGCGCGGCGCGCGCGAAGCGGCCACATAGGTGTTCACGCGGTGCATCGCGCCTTCGAACTCGATGTGGCCGCTGTTCGCGGTCAGCTCGCCGCCGATCGCGCGGATCTCCTTGAGCAGGGCCAGGTTGAAGCAGGGGTTGCCCCGCTGCCTCATGTAGCCCCATAGAGTCCCGGTCGCGGGCTCGAACTCGTACTCCGATTCCGCGAGCGCCTTCCAGCTCGCCCGCAGCCCCACTGCGTCACGCATGTCGCTCATGTCGATACCCCCCAAAACCCTCCTTGCGGAGGAGTGCTTAACTTGGCCCCGGGCCCCCGCCCGGCGCCTCCCAGAGGGCGATTAGACGCCCGATGCCGGTGCCGCGCAAACGCGCCTGTTGCGGTTTTCTGACTGCTGCGATCGCGCACCGACACGGCAGGACGAATTGATCAAGGTTCTAGCCGAAACGGCGCCCATGGGTTAAAGTTTTCCGGTCGCAGAAGTACGCATCCGGAGGGTCTGCATGTACGCAATCGTCTACAAGAGCGACGGCTTCCCGATCTGCCGCCAGATCGCGGGCGTGAGCCCGGACCCGATCGTCACCTGGAACACCGAGGCGCAGGCGAAGGCGTTCATCGCCTCGAAAGGCGGCGACGCGGAGTTCCAGGCGGTGCAGCTCACCGACGAGGCGATGGACAAGATGGCCCAGGCGATGGGCTGCCCGGTCGAATCCGTCACTTTCGAACCCTACCCGGGGTAGGCGGCGGCAGGAGCGGGGCCCCCGCGACCCCGTCAGCCCAGACCGAAGAACTCCCTGCGGCTCTTCATGCCGCGCATGCGCTCGAGCAGCAGCTCGAGGTCGGCGTCGCGCGCGACGAAATTCAGGTTCTCCGAGTTGACGATCAGCACCGGCGCCGCGCTGTAGTGGTAGAAGAAGCGCGCATAGGCCTCGGCGAGCAGCGTGAGATAGTCCTCGCCGATGCCGCGCTCGTAGTCCGCGGCACGGCGCCGGACGCGCTCGTAGAGGGTGGCCGGCGCCGCCTGCAGGTAGATCACCAGGTCGGGCGCGGGCGCCTGCGGCCGGATGGCGTCGTAGATCTTCTGGTACAGGGCGAACTCCTCGCCCGAGAGCGTGATGCGCGCGAACAGCGGGTCCTTCTCGAGCAGGAAATCGGCCACGACCGGGCGGCCGAACATGTCGGGCTGGGCGAGCGGCTCGAGCTGGCGCGCGCGCTGGAAGAGGAAGAACAGCTGCGTCGGCAGCGCGAAGCGCGCCATGTCGCGGTAAAAGCGCGCGAGGAACGGGTTCTCCCCCGGCTGCTCGAGCAGCGGCTCGGCGCCGAGGCGCTCGGCGAGCCGCCGCGCCAGGCTCGTCTTGCCGGCGCCGATCGGCCCCTCGACCGCGATATGGCGCAGCTTAATCAGCTTTGATTCTTTCTATGGCTTGGTTCTGAAGGTTCGCGAGCAACCGGCGCGCGGGCCCGTAGCCGGGAATCTCGATGTCCGGGGCGACGTCGAGCAGAGGCCGCAGCACGAAGGCGCGCTCGTGCATGCGCGGGTGCGGCAGCGTGAGGCGCTCGCTTTGCAGCCTCTGCCCGCCGTAGAGCAGCAGATCGAGGTCGAGCGTGCGCGGCGCGTTCGGGAAGCTGCGCGCGCGCCCGTGGCTGTTCTCGATCTCGACGAGCGCGGCGAGCAGCTCGCCGGCGGAAAGCGAGGTGCGCAGCTCGGCCACCGCGTTGACGAAATCCGGCTGCGCGGCGTGCCCGAGCGGCGCGGAGCGGTACAGGCCCGAGCGCGCGCTCAAGCGCGTGCGCGGGATCGCGGCGAGCTCGGCGAACGCGCGCTCGACCTGCGCCTTCGGATCCTCCAGGTTCGCACCCAGCCCCACGTAGGCGAGCGTCATGCCGGCGGCGCGGCGCCCTCGGCGGGCTTTTTCCTGCGTCGCCGGCGGCGGCGCTTGCGCGGGCCGGTCTCGGGCAGCAGCATGGCGCGCCGCGACTCGGCATCGGCGCCCTGGAACGCGCGCCACCACGCTTCCAGCTCCGCCGGCACCTCGCCGCTCGCCGCGCGCAAGGCGAGAAAATCGTAGCCCATGCGGTAGCGCGGCGCCTCGAGCAGGCGGGCGGGCCGCTGCCCGGCGCGCTGCTCGAAGCGCGGCTGCATCGCCCAGACCTCGCGCATGGTCGCCGTGAGCCGGCGCGTGATGGCGAGCTTGCCGCTCTGCGCCTCGAGCACCTCGTCCATCGCCGCCTCGAGCGCCGGGATCGAGCGCTCGCCGCGCTTCTCGCGCGAGCGCCAGGCGGCGAGCACCTGGTGCCAGAGCAGGGCGGCGAACAGGAACGCGGGCGACACCGGACGCCCGGCGAGCACGCGCTCGTCGGTCTGCGCGAGGGCCAGGGTCACGAAGCGCTCGCCGAGCGGCTGCTCGAGGATCACGTCGAGCAGCGGCAGCAGCCCCCTGTGCAGCCCCTCGTCGCGCAGCTGGCGCAGGCAGGCGCTGGCGTGGCCCGAGAGCAGGAGCTTGAGCATCTCCTCGAACAGGCGCGGCGGCGGCACGTGCTCGAGCAGCGGCGCGAGCCGCCGGATCGGCGCGCGCGTCGCGGGGTCGATCGAGAGCCCGAGCTTCGCCGCGAGCCGCACCGCGCGCAGCATGCGCACGGGGTCCTCGCGGTAGCGCGTCTCCGGCTGGCCGATGATGCGCAGCGTGCGCTTCTTCAGGTCGGCGAGGCCGCCGTGGTAATCGACCAGCTCGCCCGTGGCGCAGTCGTAGTAGAGCGCGTTGATGGTGAAATCGCGGCGCCGCGCGTCCTCCTCCATGGTGCCGAAGACGTTGTCGCGCAGCACGCGGCCGTGCTCGTCCTTCTCCGCCGTACGGTCATCGGCGGCGCGAAACGTCGACACCTCGATCGTGTCCGGCCCGAGCATCACGTGCACGATGCGAAACCGCCGCCCGATCAGCAGGGCGCGGCGAAAAAGCGGCTTCACCTGCTCCGGGCGCGCGCTGGTGGCGACGTCGTAGTCCTTCGGGCGGATGCCGAGCAGCAGGTCGCGCACCGCGCCGCCCACCACGCAGGCGGCGTGGCCGTGCTGCGCGAGGACGTCGCAAACCTTGAGCGCGGCCGCGCTGATCGCGCTGCGCGCGATGCCGTGGCGCGCCTGCGGCACCCGCAGCGGGCCCCGGGCTTCCAGGCCCAGCACGCGGCGGATGAAGCGCTTGATCATGAAGGCGCCGGATTATCTCAGGGAAATCACGGCCCAGCCGCGGTGCCTCGCCTCGGCGGCGAGCGCCTCGTCCGGGTCGACCGCGACCGGCCGCGTCACGCGCTCGAGCAGCGGCAGGTCGTTGTGCGAGTCGCTGTAGAAGGCGCTGCGCGCGAATTCCGGGAGGCTGCGCCCGCGGCCGGCGAGCCAGGCCTCGACGCGCGCCACCTTGCCTTCGCGAAAGCACGGCGTGCCCGCGACGCGCCCGGTGAAGCGGCCGTCGACGCGCTCGGGCTCGGTCGCGACCAGATGGGCGACGCCGAACTCGCGCGCGATCGGCGCGGTGACGAAGCTGTTGGTCGCCGTGACCACGGCGCACAGGTCGCCCGCCTCGAGATGCCCGCGCACCAGCGCGCGGGCGCGCCCGCCGATCGCGGGCCGGATGCGGGCCGCCATGAACTCCGCGTGCCAGCGCTCCAGCTCCGCGGGCGCGTGCATCGCGAGCGGCCGCAGCGCGAAGCCGAGGAACTCGTGGATGTCGAGCGTGCCCGCCTTGTACTGCTCGTAGAAGGCGGCGTTCTGCGCCTCGTATTCCTCGCGGCCGAGCACGCCGCGGTCCACCAGGAACTGGCCCCACTCGTAATCGCTGTCGCAGGCGATCAGCGTGTTGTCGAGGTCGAACAGCGCCAGATTCATCTATTCAGGGCATCTTTCAGCATGGGCAATGTGATGGGACGCTTCGTTTCCAGCGAAAACCGATCCAGCCTGTCGAGAATCGACGTCAGCGAGCGAAGATCGCGGCGCATGCGGGTCAGAAGGTAAGCGACGACCTCATCGGGCAGCTTCAGGCCGCGCCGCTCGGCCTCGGCGCGCAGGTAGAGGCCGCGCTCGGCGTCGCTCAGCGGCCTGACCTGGTAGACCAGGCCCCAGGCGAGGCGCGACTTGAGGTCCTCGCGCAGCGGCAGCTGCGCCGGGGGCGCGTTGCCGGCCACCAGCACGCGGCCCCCGGAGAGTCGCGCCTCGTTGATGCGGCTGAAGAGGGCGATCTGGGCCGCTTCGTCCAGGGTCTGCACGTCGTCCACCGCGTCCCCGCCCGCGCAGGCGCGCAGCAGGTGGCTCTTACCCGAGCCCGGCTCTCCCCAGAGGTACAGGATCGCTTCCGGGAACCGCCCCGAGCGGAATTCGCGCAGCCGCGCGAGCAGCTCGGCGTTCGCGCCGGGGACGAAGTTCTCGAGCGTGGGCTGCGGCGGCGGCGAGATCTCCAACGCGAGCTGCTTCATCAAGCGAGCGTCCCTCTCACACGAGCTGCTTCATCCGCCGCGCCCGCCGTACAGCGTGCTCGCGAGGTAGGCGGCGCGCAGGTGGCGCAGGCCCACGAGCAGCGCGGCGCTCGCCGGCAGCGCGAGCAGCACGCCGAAGAAGCCGAACAGCTGGCCGAAGGCGAGCAGGGCAAAGATCACCGCCACCGGGTGCAGGCCCACGCGCTCGCCGACCAGCAGCGGCGTCACCACCATGCCTTCCAGCGCCTGGCCCACGGCGAACGCGAGCCACACCCATGCCACGCCGCCCAGGGCGCCGAACTGGATCACCGCGGCGACCGTGCCGAGAACGAAGCCGGTGATCGCGCCGACGTAAGGCACGAACACCAGCACGCCGGTGACAATGCCGATCGGCAGCGCGAACTGCAGGCGCGCGAGCCACAGCGCCGCCACGTAGTAGAGCGTCATGATGACGATCACCAGCATCTGTCCGCGCAGGAACTCGGCCAGCACGGCGTCGACCTCGCGCACGATCTGGCTCGTCTTGGCGGCGAGCGGCCGCGGCACCAGCTGCGCGGCGCGCGCAAGCAGCACGTGCCAGTCGCGCAGCAGGTAGAACAGCACCACCGGCACCAGCAGCAGGTTCACCAGGAACCCGACCACCGCCATGCCGCCGATCTTGAGCGAGCCGAGCAGGCGCGCGGCGAGGTCCGCCGAGACGTACTCCGCGGCGAGGCTTCGCACGCTCTCGGCGTCGAGCCGGAAGCTCACGCCGAAGCTCGACTGCAGCCAGGGCGCCACGCTCTCGTTGACCCACGCCACGAAGCCGGGCAGGCGCTCGGCGAGCATGCGCGCCTCCTGGTGGAACAGCGGCGCGACGACGAGCGCGAGCGCGCCCGCCAGCACTGCGAGCAGCAGGATCACGAGGACCGTGGCGAGGGTGCGCGGCAGGTAGCGCCCGGTGAGCCGCTCGACCAGCGGATCGAGGATGTAGGCGAGGATCGCGGCGAGCATGAACGGCGCGAGGATGGGCGAGAGCAGGTACAGCAGCGCCGCGATCGCCAGCGCGATCCCGAGCCAGCCCCAGAGCCTCGCCTCGGCGAGATTCAAGTTCTTCATTTCACGTAGAATCGCTGCGAACAACGCCCCATTCTAGCCTGCCATGTCGGAATCACTCTCCTACCGCGACGCGGGCGTGGACATCGACGCGGGCGACGCTTTGGTCGAGGCGATCAAGCCGTTTGCCAAGCGCACCCTGCGGCCGGAGGTGCTCGCCGGCATCGGCGGCTTCGGCGCGCTGTGCAGCATCCCCGGCAGGTACCGCGAGCCGATCCTGGTCGCGGGCACCGACGGCGTCGGCACCAAGCTCAAGCTCGCGTTCGCCTTCGGCCGCCACGACTCGGTGGGCGTAGACCTGGTGGCGATGAGCGCGAACGACGTGCTGGCGCAGGGCGCCGAGCCGCTGTTCTTTCTCGACTACTTC
>JBFLYF010000108.1:0-9542 GCA_040756795.1 Pseudomonadota bacterium | reverse complement strand
GCGGGCCCCAAAACCCGTGCCACCTCGCGGTCCCGGTGTGGGGGCCCCGCCCCCGAATTCCGGATGGATACACTGACCCACGCCCTCTCGGGCGCGCTGCTCGCGCGGGCCACCGCGCCCAGGGACGCGGCGCCGCGCTCGATCCCGCGCCGTGTGGCCGCGGGCTTCTTCGCCGGCGCGGCGCCCGACCTCGACTTCGTCGTCGCGCTCGCCGGCCCGGCCGAGTACCTGCTGCACCACCGCGGCGTCACGCACTCGCTGGTCATGATGCCGCTCTGGGCGCTGCCGCTCGCGTGGCTTCTCGCGAAGATCCTGCGCGAGCCCGATGGAAAGACTGCGGGCTGGCGCGCGCTCTACGGCGTCTCGATGCTCGGGATCGGCACGCACATCGCCGGGGACTGGATCACGAGCTACGGCACCATGGTGCTCGCGCCGCTCTCGGATGCGCGCGCCGCGCTCGGCACCACCTTCATCATCGACCTGTGGTTCAGCGGCATCATTCTCGTTGGCCTTGCGCTTTCCGCCTTCTTCTACGGGAGCAGAGTTCCGTCGGTGGCGGCGAGCATCGTTCTCTGCGGCTACGTCGGATTCCAATACACCCTGAAAGAAAAGGCGCTCGAGTTCGGGCAGGAGTACGCGCGCTCGCGCGGCCTGGCCGGAGCCGCGGTGAGCGTGCACCCGCGCCCGGTGTCACCCTACAACTGGACCGTGTTCGTGAGCGACACCGAGGCGCACCGCTTCGCGCATGTCAACCTCGCGCGCGAGACGGTGCGCGAATTCAAGCCCGGCGACGGCTTCGCGGCGAAGCTGGACGCCCCTTACCGGCCGCTCGCGCTCGCGCGCTGGGAAACGCGCAGCCGCTTCGGCGCGAGCGAGCTCGCGCGCCAGGCGTGGGAGTCGCCCGCGCTCGGCTTTTTCCGCTGGTTCGCCGCGCAGCCGGCCTACGACGGCACGAGCGAGGCCTCGACCTGCGTCTGGTTCCTCGACCTGCGCTTCGTCAACCCGGGGCGCGACTGGGTGCCGTTCCGCTTCGGCGCCTGCCGCGACGGCTCGCGCTCGCCCTGGCGCGCCTACCAGCGCGACGCCGAGGGCGGGCGCACTGCGCTCGACTAGGCGGGAAGCGCGTAGCCCTTCTCGCGGAAGAGGCGCAGGCAGGCCTCCACGGCGGCGGCCTCGAACCCTACGCCCATTTTCCTTTCTATTTCCTTTAGCGCCGCGTCGATGCCCAGGCCCGGCCGGTAGGGCCGGTGCGAGGACATCGCCTCGACCACGTCGGCGACCGCGAGTATGCGCGCCTCGAGCGCGATTTCCTCGCCCTTGAGCCCCTGCGGATACCCCGAGCCGTCCAGACGCTCGTGGTGCTGGTGCACCATCGCGGCGACCGGCCAGGGAAAGTCGATCCCCTTGACGATGTCGTAGCCGGCCTGCGCGTGCGTCTTGATCAGCTCGAACTCGATCTTGTTGAGCCGCGCCGGCTTGGCGAGGATCTCGGCGGGTACCTGGACTTTGCCGAGGTCGTGGATCAGCGCGCCGAAATGGATGCCCGTGACCGTCTCCTCGGGCAGCTCCATCTCCCGCGCGATCGCCGTTGCGAGCTGCCCCACGCGCCGCTGGTGGCCCGCGGTGTAGGGGTCGCGCGTTTCCACCGTCGCGGCGATCGCTTCCACCGTGCTCTCCAGGCCGCGGCGCAGCTTTTCCGCCGCGATGAGGCGCTCGGCGCGCGCACGTAGCGTCGCCACCCCGAAGGCAAGATCGCCGGCGAGCTCGCTGAGCAGCTTGACTTCCTCGATGTCGAACGCTTCGGCGTCCGTCGCGCCGATGCTCAGCGCCCCGAACGGCGTTTCGGTATCTTGCACGCGCAGGGGCAGGCCGATGATCGAGGCGAGTCCCAATCTCGCTGTCAACGCTCGCCACGGCGCAAAGCCGCGGTGGGCGGCGATATCGCGCACAATCTGCACCTCGCCGGTGCGGATCGCCGCACCGATCGTCGTTTGCCCGCGCTCCGAGTCGGCCCACGACCAGTGCAGCTGCGGCAGATCGTCGGCCGCCATGCCGGAGGACGCTTCCAGCGTCACCGACTTGTCCGCGTCGTCTCTGGCGTAGGCCACGATGGCGTTGCGGTAGCCGCCGACCTCGACGATCACGCGGCACATTTCGTCGAGCAGCGCCTGCTCGTCGGTGGCGCGCACCAGCGCCTCGTTACCCGCGGAAAGCGTCCTCAGCCCCCGGTTGGCCCGCTGCAGCGCCTGCTCGGTGCGCTTGCGCTCGGTGATGTCGGTGAGCGATCCGACGACGGAGACGGTCCTGCCGTCGCGCACCACCGGTGCCTCGTTCACCTGCACCCAGATCCTGCGCCCGCGTCTGCCGACCAGCTCCAGCTCGTAGGCCGGCTGCGGCTGGCCGGTCTCGATGGCGCGCTCAGTCGCCCGCAGCCCGTGCTCGTTGACCGGATTTTCGGCAAGGAAATCGGTCCAGTTCACGAGCGCGTCCTCCGGCTCGCAGTCCAGAAACTGCCGCGTCTGCGGGCTGACGTAGGTCAGGCGGTGCTCCGGCGTATGCGAATAGAACAGATTGGTCGAATGCTCGACGATATCGCGCAGCTTCTCCTGCACGCGGCGGCGCTCCCGGTTGGTGATGGCGAGCGCGATCTTGTCTGCGAGCCGGCAGGCGAAGTCGATCTCGTCACGCTCCCAGTGATGCGCCTTGCCGACGTGCTCGAGGCACAACACCCCTACGTGCTTGCCGGAAAGTGTTACCACGACGTCGAGCATGGCAGTGATGCCGAGCGGCTTGAGATAGGCCTCGACGTAGCCCGCGGTGCGCGGGTCCGTGCGCGGATCGTCGGCATCCACATACGGCGAGTGCTTGAGGGCGTCGAATTCGCTCGCGAACTGCGCCTCGGTCAGCACCGCGCCGGCGGAGTGCTTCCCAGCGCTGGCTTCGTAGAGATCGATGCAGCGCAGCTCGGTTTCCGCCTCGTTGAACAGCCAGACGTTGGCGCGCTCGACGCCTGCGGCGAGCGCGGCCATCTCGGTGATGTCGCTCGCCAGGCGCTCGACCTCGCCGGCCGCGAGCGCGTCGGAGGAGGCCACAGCGGCGAGGGCGAGCGAATACTCCGCCGCGCGGCGCACGGCCCGCAGTTTGCGCTCGGCGGCAATCCGGTGCTCGGTCACGTCCTGCATGACGTGCAGGAAGAGCGGTGCAGTCGCGTCCGCGCTCGGTACCGCGACGCTGCGCGAGACGAAAATCTCGCCGGTCGGAAGCGCAAATTCTTCCTCTTCCTCGTGCTTTGCTCCGCTGACGACGCGCTGGCAACCCGGCAGTGCGCCGCTGCTTTTCGGAAACGCCTGCCAGTAGGGCTTTCCGATCAGCTCGGAAAATGGCAAGCCTGCGCGCGCCGCATAGGCGCGGTTCGCGCGCACGATGCGGAAGTCACGGTCGTGGATGAAAAGCGGGTCGCGGATCGCATCCACGACATCGATCCATTCCCTTTTCGCCTGCTCGATGGCGCGGCGTTGCTCCTCCAGGTCCTCGAGCATGAACAGCAGCGCTTCGCGGGTGCGCGCGTCCTCTTCAGCTTCAATTCCCCGGGGCACGGCCCGCTCGTTCACGTCCCGCCCTTTCGCGCGGCGAGCTGCTCGCGGAGTCGCCGGTTCTCGTCCCTCAGCTCCTTCATGCGCAGCTCGCGATCCACCGCCGCTTTCTGGAATTGACGCAGCTCGTCGAGCTGTGCGCGAAGCTGGCCGTCGGCGGCTCGCCGTTCGGAAATGTCGCGCGACACGGTCAGCACATATTGCCTGCCCCGGAGCGCGACAAGCTTGGAGCGGATCTCGACCGCAGAATCCGAGCCGTCCGGGCGCCGATAGTCCAGGTTTTCGGCGCCGCCTTCGCCGTGCGCACAGACTGCCTCGAACAGTGCGCGGGCTGCTTCGCGCTTTTCGGGCGGGCGCAGATCCCACACCGGCGTACCGCGCAGGATCTCCAGGCTTCGGCCGGTTTGCCGCTCGAATGCGGGGTTGCAATCCACGGGTTGCCCCGTTTTGCGGTCGATCAGAGCGATGCCGTCACGGGCCTCGGCGAATACGAGCCGGAATTCCTCTTCCGCCTCGACCCGCGCGGCCGCGCAGCGCGTTTCCTCGAGCACCCGGTGCACCGCGGGCGCGAGCCGCGCGAGGCGGTCCTTGAGGATGTAATCGCGCGCGCCCTCGCGCAGCAGATCGACCGCGCGCTCGTCGGGGAGCGTCCCCGTGACCACGATCACCGGAACCAGCGGCGCCAGCTCGCGAGCAAGCCGCAAGGCGCGCTGCGCGTCGAAACTGGGCAAGGTGTGGTCGGCCAGGATCAGGTCGGGTGAGAACTCTTTCAGCGCGCGCTCGTAGGCCTCGCGCGTATCCACGCAGCGCGCCTCGAAAGCGAGTCCTGCCTCGCGCAGGCATTGCTCGATCAGCGCGGCGTCGGTGGGCGCGTCCTCGACCAGCAGAATGCGAAGCCCGCTTTGCATCGGCTAGACCGGAACCTTGTTGGTGATCAGCCAGTACATCCCCACTTTCGCGATCTCCTTGGCGAAGGCTTCGAACTGCACCGGCTTCTGCACGTAGCTGTTGACGCCGAGCTTGTAGCTGTCGACGAGATCCCGATCCTCCTTGGAGGAGGTCACCACGACCACCGGGATCCACTTCGTGCGCTCGTCGCCCTTGATTTGCCGCAGGACTTCGAGCCCGTCTACCTTCGGCAGGCGCAGGTCGAGCAGCACGACCCTCGGCTGATGGTTCGTGCCGCGCTCGGCGTACGCGCCCTCGCCGAAGAGGAATTCGAGCGCTTGCGCGCCGTCCTTGACCCATTCGAGCCGGTTGCCGAGGCGGTATTCGCCGAGCGCCGCCATGCACAGCTCGGCGTCCGTGGGATTGTCCTCGACGAGCAGAACCTGCACTTCGTTCCATTTCCTCATGGCGACGCCTCCAGTGCGCAGGACGCGCGGGCTTGCGCCGCCGCGCCGGCGGGCAGCGCGAAGTAGACCGTGGCACCCTGGTTCGGCTTGCCCTCGGCCCAGGCGCGGCCGCCGTGGCGCGTCACGATGCGCTTCACGATCGCGAGGCCGATGCCCGTGCCCTCGAATTCGTCCACGCCGTGCAGGCGCTGGAACACGCCGAAGAGCTTGTGGGCGTAACGCATGTCGAATCCGGCGCCGTCGTCCTTGACCCAGTAGACGTGCTCGCCGTCGCGGACATCAGCGCCGACCTCGATCCGCGCACTCGCCCGGGCGCGGGTGAACTTCAGGGCGTTGGCGAGCAGATTGACCCACACCTGCCGCAGCATCGCCGCATCGCCCAGCGCGCGCGGCAGCTTGCCGATCTTGAGCTCGACGATGCGGTCGGCGTGCGCGGGCGCGAGCTCCGCCGCCGCGGCTTTCGCCAGCCCCGCCATGTCGATGTCTTCTGTGGCCATCGCCTTGCGGCCCATGCGCGAGAAGGCGAGGATGTCGTCGATCAGCTGACCCATCCTGCGGCTGCCGTCGCGGATGACCCCGATCAGGCGTTTGCCTTCTGCGTCCAGGCGCTCGCCGCAGTGGTCTTGCAGCAGGTGGGAGAAGCCGTCCACCGCGCGCAGCGGCACGCGCAGATCGTGCGACACCGAGTAGCTGAAGCTCTCCAGCTCGGCGTTGGTCGCCTCGAGCTCGGCGGTGCGCTGCGCGACCCGGGTCTCCAGTTCCGCGTTGAGCCGGCTGAGCTCTTCGGCTTTTTGCCTGAGCGCGCTTTCCGCGGCCTCGCGCTTCCTGGTCGCCTCCTCGAGCACGCGCCGCGCCATGGCGATCTCCTCGATCTCGGGACCCTGCGCCGGCGATCCGACGAGCGAGGCCACCGATCGCGAGAGCCGGCGGCCGGCGAGCGTGCCGCCGAGGACTCCGGCGAGGGTTGCGCCGAGGACAGCGAGCACGAGCGCGGCGGCGGCGCTGAGCAGCGGCTCGCGGTACACGCCGCGCGGAATCTCGAGCACCACCGACCACGGCGAAACCGCCGATCTGGCGGCGAAGCGCCCGGCTTCATCCACGTCAGTCGCGGGATTCATGCCAGAGGGCGCGCGGCGTGCGATCGCCTCGCCGGTCCCATCGCGCAGGCTCAGGGACCAGCTCGGGGGGAGCGCCAGCTGCTCCAGCCGATCCTGGTAGAGCCGGGTTTCCAGCACGGTAAGCAAGAGAAACGACGCCTTGCCCTCTCGCACCCCGGGTACCGCGATGGCGACCAGCGGCTCCTTTGCGAGCGGGCCGAAAAAGACGTCTCCCACAGCAGGCTCTTTCGTTTCCAGGGCGACCGGCGCCGCGGCCCTGCCCTTCGGGACAGGCAGCGGCGGCAGCGGCGTGCCGAAGGGGGCGCGCGTGTTGAACAGCATGCGCCCCTCGGCGCTGGCGAGAATGACGTGGCTGCCGAAGCTCTCGCGAAACGCTTGCGCCTCGCGGTAGAGCTCGCTCCGGCGCGAGGGATCGTCGGCGAGCGGCGATGCGGCCAGAACCTGCAGCGCACGGATGCGCGCATTGAGGTTCTGGTCGATCGCGGTGGCGAAGTTCTTCGCCAGGTTGCCGGCCTCGAGATCCCGATCCGCCAGAGTAGCGCGCACGCTGGCAGTCGCCAGATAGGCAGCCAGCAATATCAGCGGCAGCACGCACAGCCAGATGAGCCGCGCAAGATAGGCGTGCAGCGTCGTGCGAGCCACGGTTCCGCTCCTTCCAGCCGGGCCTACTCGTTGTTGGAGGGTCTTCTGCGGCTCGGTCAGAGTGAAATTATGAGATTTCGGGCGCGCGCGATTTGCTCCAGATCAAAGCCGGCCTGTAAGGTTTTTCCTTACAGCGCGCCCTCGCCCGAACAGGTCTCGGCGAGGGCATGAAAGAGATCGACGCTGGCGTCGATCTCGTCGCGGTTGATCGAAACGCTTTCGACATTGATGCCCAGCGGGATCTCGCGCGCGTAGGCGTGATCGAGAATGCGTCTAAGGTTCTCGCGGCAGATTTCAATGGATTTTTTCAAAGGAGAAGCATTTCCCAAAATGGCTTCCGCGGTGGACTTCGGCACGTTGACGCCGAGCCAGCGCAGGAAGGCCATCGTCTTCTCGCGGCCCACCGGCGAGAAGGTGAGCACGACCCTGCGCGGCGCGACGCCGGCGCCGCGGCAGTCGCGCGCGTAGTCGGCGAGCAGGCGCACGGTGGCTTCGGGCGCGTACACGGTCTGCGAGATGAAGTAGCCGCAGCCCTCGATCCCCTTGGCGAGCAGGCGCGCCGATTCGCTGCGCTCGGCGGTATGGCGCTCGGCGATCGCGACGCCGCCTACGGTGAAGCCTGCCGGGTGCGCCGCGGCGAGCCGGATCGCGCGCCCGAGCGCGAGCGAATAGCGCACGCCCGAGGTCGGCCGCCCGACGATCGAGAGGAACTCGACGCCGTGCGCGCGCGCGGTTTCGGTCAGCCAGGCCTGCCAGGCCGGCTCATCCATCTGGCCGAGGCACTTGTAGGCGATCGCGGGGCAGCCCGCGCGCGCGGCGAGCAGCCGCGCGTAGGCGCGCGGGTCGACCGTGCCGGTGAAGGCGAAAGGGCGCGGCTCGCGAGTGCGCCCCGACTCGTCCTGGATGTCGTAGACCACCACGCCGTCGAGCGGCAGGCGCGCAAGGCGCGCGGCGAGCTTGTCGGCGGCCGCCTCGACCGCCTCGGCCGCCGACCCCGCGCGCGGCGGCGTCGTGCCGTAGAGCAGCACCGCGCTCGCCGGGTCGAGAAGCTTGTGTTTCAGCACCTCGCGGCTAGTAGCGGTAGTGATCGGCCTTGTAGGGGCCGTTCTTCGGCACGCCGATGTATTTCGCCTGCTCGTCGGTCAGCTCGGTGAGCATCGCGCCGAGCTTGGCGAGCTGCAGGCGCGCCACTTTCTCGTCCAGCGCCTTGGGCAGCATGTACACGCCCACCGGGTACTTGCCGGCGTGGTTGAAGAGCTCGATCTGCGCCAGCACCTGGTTGGCGAACGAGGAGCTCATCACGTACGAGGGATGCCCCGTGGCGCAGCCGAGGTTGACGAGGCGCCCCTGCGCGAGCAAGAGGATCCTCTTGCCGTCCGGGAAGATGACGTGGTCGACCTGGGGCTTGACGCTCTCCCACTTGCAGGGCTTGAGCGAGGCGACGTCGATCTCGCTGTCGAAGTGGCCGATGTTGCAGACGATGGCGTTGTTCTTCATCCTGCGCATGTGCTCGTGCGTGATGACGCGCACGTTGCCGGTGGCGGTGACGAAGATGTCGGCCTTGTCGCAGGCGTAATCCATGGTGACCACGCGGTAGCCCTCCATCGCCGCCTGCAGCGCGCAGATGGGATCGATCTCGGTCACCCACACCTGCGCCTGCAGGCCCCGCAGCGCCTGCGCGGAGCCCTTGCCGACCTCGCCGTAGCCGCACACCAGCGCAACCTTGCCCGCGACCATGACGTCGGTCGCGCGCTTGATGCCGTCCACCAGCGACTCGCGGCAGCCGTAGATGTTGTCGAACTTCGACTTGGTGACCGAGTCGTTGACGTTGATCGCGGGAAAGAGCAGGCGCTTCTCCTTCGCCATCTCGTAGAGGCGGTGCACGCCGGTCGTGGTCTCCTCGGTGATGCCCCTGATCTCTTTCGAGACCTTCGAGTACCAGCCCGCGTCTTTCGCCAGGCGCTTCCTGATGGCGGCAAAGAGGGCGGTTTCCTCTTCGCTGCCGGGCTTGTCCAGCACCGAGGCATCCTGCTCCGCTCTCTTGCCCAGGTGGGCGAGCAGCGTGGCGTCGCCGCCGTCGTCGAGGATCATGTTCGGCCCCGCGGCTCCGAACTCGAAGATGCGGTGCGTGAACTCCCAGTACTCCTCCAGCGACTCGCCCTTGTAGGCGTAGACCGGCGTGCCGCCCGCGGCGATCGCGGCCGCGGCGTGGTCCTGCGTCGAGAAGATGTTGCACGAGGCCCAGCGCACTTCCGCCCCCAGCGCCTTCAGCGTCTCGATCAGCACCGCGGTCTGGATCGTCATGTGCAGCGACCCGGCGATGCGCGCGCCGGCGAGGGGCTTCTGTTTGGCGTATTCCTCGCGGATCGCCATCAGCGCCGGCATCTCGGACTCGGCGATCGCGATCTCCTTGCGCCCCCAGTCGGCGAGCGCGATGTCGGCGACCTTGTAATCGGTGAACTTCGAATTGACCACTGCCGCGTTCATGTTTCGGCTCCTGAAAAGAAAAAGCGCCCGCACCGTTCCCGATGCGAGCGCCGTTTTATTTAGCTGAGCCTGATCCCCGGGGTCGGGGAACGCAACGCTCCTCAGCGGCCGCCATTATACCCCTGTTCCGGATGGGATAATGACGCTTTTTCGGCGGATCCCCGTGCAGTTGTCGATCGTCGTTCCGGTGCGAAACGAGGCGGAGAACATTCTGCCGCTCCTCGAGGAGATTCATGCCGCGCTCGAAGGCAAGCACGAGTTCGAAGTGATCTACGTGGACGACGGCAGCGCGGATGCCACGCCCGAGCGCCTCGCGGAGGGGCAGGCGCGTTACCCGCGGCTGCGCG
>JBFLYF010000107.1:0-9599 GCA_040756795.1 Pseudomonadota bacterium | reverse complement strand
GACCAGTTCCAGAAGCACTCCTATCCCTGGGGCATCTACCTCAACGCCGAGGGCCGGCGCTTCGTGGACGAAGGCGCGGACTTCCGCAACTACACCTACGCCAAATACGGGCGCGTGATCCTCGCGCAGCCCGGGCAGTTCGCCTGGCAGGTGTTCGACGCCAAGGTGAAGGCGCAGCTGCGCGACGAGTACAAGATCAAGCAAGTGACCAAGCGCGTCGGCCAGACGCTGGAAGAACTTTGCTCGAAGCTCGAGGACACCGACCAGGCGCAGGCGCTGCGCGAGATCCAGGACTACAACCTCGCCGTGCGCACCGACATCCCGTTCGACCCGAACGTCAGGGACGGCAGGCACACGACGAACCTGAGGATCAACAAGTCGAACTGGGCGAACACGCTCGACACGCCGCCCTTCGAGGCCTACGCGGTCACCTGCGGCATCACGTTCACGTTCGGCGGGCTGAGAATCAACACCGAGGCTCAGGTGCTCGACACCGACGGCGAGCCGATCCCCGGCCTCTACGCCGCAGGCGAGCTTGTAGGCGGCATCTTCTGGTTCAACTACCCCGGCGGCACCGGCCTCACCAACGGTGCGGTGTTCGGCAAGATCGCGGGCGCGGGCGCGGCGCACGCGGGGTAGAGCGGCTGGCGCTCTTCAGGAGCGTGCGACCGGCCCCGAGAAATGACCAACGAAACAAAGAGTTATCAGATTACTCCGGATATTGAGTAAAAATACTCTTTGCATTGAGTAAAATGCAGAAATGGCCGCTTTCGTCCGTCCGCACGGGAGGCTGCTTCACCGGCGCCTGTCCGAGCCGCGCCGCTTCATCCAAGTGGTCACGGGCCCGCGCCAGAGCGGAAAGACCACGCTCGTGCGCGGCGTTGCCGGAACGCTCGGCGCTGCGGTTCGCTACGCGAGCGCGGACGAGCCGACGCTGAGGGACCGGGGCTGGATCGCCGAGCAGTGGGAGGCGGCGCGGCTGGGGGGCGGAGGCGACGCGCTCCTGGTGCTGGATGAGATCCAGAAGGTGCCGGGCTGGTCCGAGACGGTGAAGCGGCTGTGGGACGAGGACACCCGGGCGAAGCAGCCGCTCAAGGTGGTGATCCTGGGTTCGGCGCCGCTGCTGCTTCAGCGCGGCCTCACGGAGAGCCTCGCGGGGCGGTTCGAGGTGCTGCGGCTGCCGCACTGGTCGTTCGCCGAGATGCGCGCGGCGTTCGGCTTTTCGCTGCACGAGTATCTGTTCTACGGAGGCTATCCCGGCGCAGCCGGGCTGATCGCGGAGCCGGAGCGCTGGGCGCGCTACGTGGCGGATTCGCTCATCGAAACGACGATTTCCCGTGACGTGCTGCTGCTCACGCGCGTGGACAAGCCGGCGCTCTTGCGGCGGCTCTTCGAACTCGGCTGCCGCTACTCGGGGCAGGTGCTCTCGTACACCAAGATGCTCGGCCAGCTCCAGGATGCGGGCAATGCGACGACGCTCGCGCATTACCTCGATCTCCTCGCAGGCGCGGGGATGCTCATGGGGCTGCAGAAGTATGCGGGCGCAGCGGCGAGGAGCCGGGGCTCGATTCCGAAGCTCCAGGTGTTGAACACGGCGCTGATGACGGCGCAGTCGAGCTTGACGATCGAGGAAGCACGCGCGGACCGGGAGTTCTGGGGGCGGCTCGTCGAATCGGCGGCGGGCGCGCACCTCGCGAACGCGGCCGGCGGCTGCGAAGTGTTCTACTGGCGCGAGCGCAACCGCGAGGTGGATTTCGTCGTTCGCGCCGGACGCGCGCTGACGGCGATCGAGGTGAAAAGCGGCCGCCGGCGCGACACGCTCGCCGGCATGGACGCGTTCGCCGGCTCGTTCAAGGGCGCGCGCCGGCTCCTGGTCGGCGGAGACGGTGTCGCGCTCGAGGAATTCCTGGCGAAGCCTGCGGCGCACTGGATCGGTCGAGGTGATTTGGCATAATGAGAACGCTTCCCAGGGAGGAGCCATGCCCCTGACTGAACTGAACCACTATTTCGTGCGCGCGAACGACCTCGAGCGCACCAAGGACTTCTACGTAGAGGTGCTCGGCTTCGAGGTGATGCCGCGCCCGAACTTCCCGTTCCCCGGCTACTGGCTGGGGATCAACGGCAAGATCCAGGTGCACATGGGCCCGGCGGGCATCAAGAACCAGGATCTGTATTACCTGGGAACGCCGAAACACGCCGCCACCGACAACTCGGGCGTCGTGGACCACATCGCGTTCCTCGCTTCCGAGCCGGAGAGCTTCATCAGGCGCTTCAGGCAGTTGGGGGTCGCATTCCGGCCGAGGAGCCTGCCCGAGTCCGAGCTCTACCAGCTCTTCGTCAAGGACCCGAACGGCCTCACCATCGAGCTCAACTTCTTCGGCATCAAGCAGGCGCCCGACTGGGGCGGGGAGAACTATTCCGAGATGCCCAGGGAAACCGCGGCCACGAAATAGATGGAAGCCCTGAGCAAGAAGTCCCTCGGCTTCGCCGGCGTCTCGTACGACGAGGCGATCGCGCGTGCGCGTGCTCTCATTCCGCTTCTGAGAGAAAGGGCGCAAAAAGGCGAAGCGGCGCGGGTGATGCCCGATGAAACCACCGCCGACCTGCACCGCACGGGGCTCCTGCGCACGATGCAGCCCAGGCGCTGGGGCGGCATGGAGTTCGATTTCGTCGCCTACGTCGACTTTCCGTACGAGCTCGCGCGCGGCTGCGCCTCCACCGGCTGGAACGCCGCCAATCTGCTGATCCACCACTGGATGCTCGCGCTGTACGACGAGCGCGCGCAGGAGGAGGTCTGGGGCGCGGACCCGGACGCGCTCATCGCCTCGGGCATCGCCTTCCCGCAGGGGCGGGCGCGCAAGGTGGACGGCGGCTTCGTGCTCTCGGGGCGCTGGAACTTCTCCAGCTGCGTCAACGTCGCCGGCTGGAACATGCTGGCGTGCATCGTGCGCGACGGCGAGCGCGTGATCGACCACCGCATGTGCCTCGTGCCGCGCCCGGACTACGAGATCGTGGACGACTGGCACGTGCTCGGCATGCGCTCGACCGGCAGCATGACCGTGGTCGTGAAGGATGTCTTCGTGCCCGAGCACCGCGCGCTGTGCGCCTACGACGCGCGCGGCGGCGACCGGTTCCCGGGCGCGAAGGGCAACCCGAACCCGGTCTACCGCGTGCCGCTCTCCACGCTCGGCGGCCACGGCATCGGCGGCGTCGCGGTGGGCAACGCGCAGGCCGCGCTCGACCTCACGATCGACGCGGTGAAGGAGAGGAGCACGAGCTACGTGGGCCTGAAGATGCGCGACATCCAGACCGTTCAGCTGCGCGTCGGCGCCGCGGGCGCGAGGATCGACGCCGCGCTCAGGATCCTGCGCGAGGACTGCCTCGAAGGCCAGGAGATCGCCGAGCGCAACGTCATCGCCGACCCGGAGAGGAAGCTGCGCTTCAAGCGCAACCTCGCCTACGCCGTCAGCCAGTGCACCGAGGCGGTCGACATGCTGCACGCCATGGCGGGCGCGAACGGCATCTACGACGCCTACCCGATCCAGCGCATCTTCCGCGACGCGCACGCGCTCGCCGGCCACATCAGCTTCAACACCGACGCGCAATACTCCACCTGGGGCCTCGCTGCGCTGGGCGGCGACATCGTCAGCCCGACGCTCTAGGGTGTCGCCGACGAATCCCGTTGAACCGATTGCTTGGCGTCCGAGTCGCGCGCGCAACGCAATGATTCGCAACGGTATCGAGCCATTACGCCGGAAACATGCGGAACGCGTTCCGGCTTTTGTGCTGTCCACTTCACGTTAGATGTCGCACGACCCGGATGCGGATGACCAACCGGACCCGGATGCCCAACCGGACGCGGATGAAGAAGCGTATCTGGTGGAGCATCGCAAAGCGCTGTTGGAGTCCGTTGCGTTTTGGTCGCCCGAGAAGAAGCTGGAACGCGAGCTTTGGGTCGTAAGGACTTTCTTGAGGCACCTTAACGTGCAGTACGCCGATAGTGAGCTTGTCCCTGAAACGTCAGAGCCTCCGGATATCAACTTTCGCAGCGCGCGGTTTGAGATCAAGGAGATTCTTGATCCAGATCGCCGACGGCACGAGGAGTACAGGGAAAAGCTCGAAAAGGCCGGCTCCGCGAAGAGGTTGCGTGACTTGATGGAGCAGTACACACCCCAAGACCTCACTTACGAAGAGATAGGTGACCAGGCAGTTAAGACTTTGGAAGGTCTTGCGAAGCACTACGCACCGAAAGTGATAGAACGCCTTGACTTGCTGCTGTACGTGAACCTATTGCGCCGGGTCGTCGATACCCAAAGCCCGGTACCAAGCCCCTCTCGCTTCTCAGGCTTCGGCTGGCGCTCTGTCTCCGTTGTTCGCAGTTCCGTCGCCTGCGTTTTCCATGCAAGATCTGACGCCCCAGAGTTTCTACAACCGTACGTTGGGAAACCCACATCACAGGGCATTGAATGAGGGCGACATCTAACAGCACGCCGCACCGGACGCGCGCGCGAGTGTTTCGGTTCATCAGCCGCCGTGCCGCGCGCGCCGGTGAGCGTGGACGTTGGGCCGCAGGCAATTGACATCGAGGAGGTATGACCATGGCACACAGCGTTCCTCCGTTTCCGTATGACCGTTATAACAAGGACGTGTGGGATTCCCACGATCCGAACGCCCTCGCCAATTACGTTGCCCCGGATGCGAGAGTACACAGCATGACTCCGGGAAAGGTCGCAGGCAGTGGCCTGGAGTACCTGAAGGCGCGAGCGGAGTCATTGCTCAAGGCCTTTCCCGATGTGAAATTCGTCATCGAGGAGGTCGTCCAGCAGGGCGACCGGCTTGCAGCGCGAGTCACGCTCGAAGGAACACACCGGGCCGATTTCGCCGGCATGCCGGCCACTGGAAAGCGGATGAAGGTGTACGACTTCGCGATGTATCGGATTGCGGACGGCAAGATCACCGATATCTGGTCACTCATCGATCTGCAGGCGATGCGGGATCAGTTGCTGGGCGGGTCGGCAGCTTCCGGCCATTTCAGGTAGGAGGCGGTGACTCTGCGGCCCGACAGCGCAGCCCATCCGGAATCGCGAGCCGCCCGAAATGACAATCGCTGAGTTTCCGGACCGGAGATACCTGATCGATGCGCGCGGGCTGCGCGAGCGGCTCGGCGCGGTCACGCTGCTCGACCTGCGCCCGGCGGAGGATTTCTCCGTCGGCCATATCGAGGGCTGCCGGCACCTCGACATCTACGGCGTCAGCCTGAACGATTCCTCGGACGCGCCTTTGAAGGCGTTCCTCGCGATTTTCCGCACGCTGTTCGGGGCGCGCGGCGTGACGGCGGACAAGCCGGTGGTCATTTACGATCACGAGACCGGCGAGCGGGCGGCGCGGGCGGTGTGGCTGCTCGCGGTGCTCGGCCACCCGGATGTCCGGATTCTCGACGGCGGGACGCAGGCGTGGGTCGCATCGGGCAACCGGCTCGTCCGGCTCAGCGAAGCGCCGCCACCCGCCGATCCGACCAGGGCGCCGCCTACACCCCCTCCGTACAAAGGCACGCTGAACCTCGAGCTTCTGGCGACGCGCTTCGACGTGCAGCGCGCGATCGACGACGCGCAGACCGTGATCCTGGACGTCCGGCGCGAGTCCGAGTACCGCGGCACGGAAAGGCGCGCGCGGCGCGCGGGGACCATTCCCGGCGCGGTGCACGTCTTCTGGCGCGACCACCTGGACGAAAGGGGCGCGCTGCGCGCCCCGGGGGAGATCCACGACCTCTACCTGCGCAAGGGCGTGACGCCCGACAAGACCATCGTCCCGCTCTGCCACGGCGGCTACCGCTCCGCCAACACCTTCCTCGCTCTCAAGTCCCTCGGCTACCCGCGCGTGCGGAACTACGTGGCGTCCTGGGGAGAGTGGGGGAACCGGGAGGATTCCAGGATCGTGATTCCGCAGGAAGCATGACAGTTTCGGGGCTGGCGCAAGATCAGCCGGCAAGAGGCGTAAAGCTGTAATTACATCGAAATCGAACCTTCCCTGAAGTCGGTCTTGTCGAGCCAGACGTTGACGAGCACCGGGCGGCCCGAGGCGGCGATCTCGCGGGCGCGGAGGAGTGCCGGCTCCACCTCGGCCTGGGTCTTCACTTCGATGCCCTCGGCGCCGAAGCCGCGCGCGACCTCGTGGTAGGCGCTGCGCGCGAGCACGGTGCCGACGTCGTCCTTCAGCAGTTTCACCTGCTCGCGCGCGATCTGCGCCCAGCTCGCGTCGTTGCCGACCACGGCGATCGCCGGGATGCCGTGCCGGACGAAAGTGTCGAGCTCGGCGAGGCCGTAGCCGCAGGCGCCGTCGCCCCAGAGCAGCCACAGCTCGTCCTTCGGCCGCGCGAGCGCGGCGCCGAGCGCGAAGCCCGCGCCCACGCCGAGCGTGCCGAACACGCCCGGGTCGAGCCAGGAGAGGGGGCTCCTGGGATGCAGCAGGTAGGAGGCGGTGGCGACGAAGTCGCCGCCGTCGGCGACGAAGACGGCGTTCTCTCCCGCCACTCTTTCCAGAATGCGGAACAAGGAGATCGGGTTGACGTGCTCGCCGCTCTTCGCCGCGCGCGCGTCGATGTCCGCCTCGCGCCCGGCGTCGCGCGCTCTCAGCTCGTCGATCCACGCCTGGCGCTTCGCGCGCCCGCCCGGCTTCGCCGCCAGACGCTCGATGAAGTCGCCCGCGTCGCCGATCGCGGCGATCGTGGGCTTGCGGTTGAGGCGCGCCTCGCGCGCGCCGCGGTTCGCGGCGATCAGCGTCGCCGGACGGCGGATGTGGCGCCCGTAGTCGAGGCGAAAGTCGCAGGCGACGCCGGCGAGCAGCACGCAGTCGGCGGCGCGCAGCGCCTCGCGGCGCGCATGGCGCAGCTGCAGCGCGTGCTCGCGCCCGAGCAGCCCGCGCGCCATGCCGGAGAGGTACACGGGGACGCCGAGCCGCGCGAGCGCGCTCGCGAGCCGCGGCGCGTTGCTCGCTTGCGCGAGCGCCTGGCTGCCCACGACCAACAGCGGCCGCTCGGCGCGCGCGAGCGCGGCGGCCGCGCGATCGACGGCGCTCTCGTCGGCGGCCGGAATTGAAACGGCCCTGGCCGCTACGGAAAACGGCTGCGCCGCGCCGGCGAACATGCGCTCGGCGTGCCGGTTGAGATACCAGCGCAGCAGCCGGTCGGCGGGCGCCGTGCCGCGCCCCGCGGCCTCGGCGTACCACTGCCGGATGCTCGCCTCGTCGTAGAGCAGGTCCACCGGGCACTCGATGAACGCCGGGCCGGGAACGCCCTCGCGCGCCGCGGCGAACGCCTCGGTGACCGCGGGCGCGAGGTCCGCCACGCGCCGCACGCGCCGCAGGAACTTGACGTGCGGCGCAACCAGCGGCTGCTGCGCGATGTCCTGCAGCGCGCCGCGCCCCTGCAGCGCGGTGGGCGCCGCGCCGCCGATCAGCACCAGCGGCGATTGCGCGAGCTGCGCGTTCTTCAGCGCCGTGATCGAGTTGGTGAGCCCGGGCCCCGCGGTGACCGCGGCGACGCCCGGCGTGCCGGCGAGGCGCGCGATGGCGTCGGCGGCGAACACCGCGGTCGCCTCGTTGCGCGTGTCGAGCACGCGGATGCCGCGCGCCTTGGCGGCGACCAGCACCGGCGAGATGTGCCCGCCGCAGAGCGTGAAGAGCGCCGGCACCCCGTGCGCCGCGAGCGCCACGGCCACGCGCTCGCCGCCGTGCGCCGGTTTCGCGTTTTCGCTCACGGAGAAGGAGGATCGGTCAATGCGCGGTAATCCACTTTTCCGACACGTGTTCTCGGCAAATCGCGCCGGAACTCGACCTCGCGCGGGCAGGACCACTTGATGAGGTTGTCGCGGCAGTGGGCGATGAGCGCCTCCTGCATTGCCGCGCCCTCCTGCGCGGGGTCCTTGAGCACGACGAACGCCTTGACGCGCTCGACCTGCGCCGGATCGGGCACGCCGACCACGCAGGCCTCGAGCACCGCCGGGTGGCGGTAGAGCACGCTCTCCACCTGCGTGGGATAGACGTTGAAGCCCGAGGACTTGATCATGCGCTTGATGCGCAGCACGAAGTAGAAGAAGCCGTCGGCGTCGCGCCTCGCCAGGTCGCCGGTGTGCAGCCAGGTCCGGCCGTCGGCGTGCACGCGCAGCGTCTGCGCGGTCGCCTCCGGGTCGTCGAGATAGCCGAGCATCACCGCGGGCCCCGCGACGCACAGCTCGCCCTCCTCGCCCGGCGGCGCCTCGTCGGTCGTGCCGGGCACGCAGAGCTTGGCGGCCATGTCGGGGAAGGGCACGCCCATCGAGCCCTCGCGGTATTCCTCCTTCGGCATCGCCATGATCGCGGTCACCGCCTCGGTGAGGCCGTAGCCCTCGAGCAGCCGCACGCGGCCGCCGCCCGCCGCCACCAGCGCTTCGAACTTCTCCTTCACCGGGCGCGGCAGCGTGTCGGCGCCGCAGAAGCAGGCCTTGAGGCAGGAGAGGTCCGCGCGCGCGAGCGACGGATCGGCGGCGAGCGCATGGAACAGCGTGGGCACGCCGACGAGCACGCTCGGCCGCTTCTTCCTGAGCAGCGCCGCGGTGGTTTTGGCGTCGAACATCGGCACCAGGATCGAGGTGCCGCCCGCCATCAGCGCCGCGTTCACGCACACGCCCAGGCCGAAGCCGTGGAAGATCGGCAGGATGGCGAGGATCGAGTCGCCCTCGTCCAGGCCGCCCCAGGCCGCGGCCATCGTGCCCTCGGCGATGAAGTTGCGGTTGGAGAGCACGATGCCCTTGGGCGAGCCCGTGGTGCCGCCGGAAAAGAGGATTGCCGCCGGGTCGGTGGTTTTGCCTTCATTTGAAGGCATTTCCGGGTAAGGGCGTGCCATCGCCTCCGTCCACCAATGCACGCGCGCGTCAGGGGGCACCGGCGGGATCTTGCGCCCCTTGGCGAGCCAGAAGCCGAGCTTCTTCAGCGGCGCGAGATAGTCCGGGATGCGCGCGAGCAGGATCCTCTCCAGCGGCCGCTTGGGCCGCGCCGCGGCGAGCGTGCCGTAGAAGGCGCCGAGCGCGAGCGCGATGCGCGCGCCGCTCGCGTCGAGATAGTGCGCGATCTCGGGCGCGGCCGAAAGCGGATGGATCAGCGCCGGCACCGCGCCGAGCTTGTTCGCCGCGTAAAACGCGATCACGCCCTGCGGCGAGGTCGGCATGGAAATCAGGAAGCGCTCGCCGCGGCGCAAGCCGAGCGCCGCGAGCGCCCCCGCGCAGCGGTCGATGTCGTCGACGAGCTGCCGGTAGGTCGAGCGCGTGCCGAGAAAATCCCAGGCGATCGCCTCGGGCAGCCGCCGCGCCGTGGCGGCGACCGCCTCGTAGAGCGTCACCTCGGGATAGCTCAGCGTATGCGGGACGCGCCCGTAGAAGCGCAGCCAGGGGTGCGATGCCATGCGATCGCGTAGTCTACCCCTCGCGTATGATTGCCGCGGGAGGAGGTTCGCAAGCGAGATGAAACTTGCGACATTCATGATGCCGCTGCACCCGCCCGGGCGCAGCCCCGCCGAGACCTACGCCGAGGACCGCGAGGCGATCCTGCTTGCCGACCGCCTGGGCTAC